>NZ_LDVA01000196.1:0-74900 GCF_050768715.1 Burkholderia sp. ZZQ-2
GGGCCGGTCGGGGGCACTTGACCTGCGTCAACCGGAAATCGACGTTCCGCGCGACGCTGGCTTCGTCAACGATGCGAATGCGTCACGTCGCGGCACGCCGGCCGTGACGCGCCCGGACGAACGAGCCGCATCGCCACCCGCGTGCCTGAATCGGGAGAACGAAATGCGGACTGGAATCGTCGGGTCGCTACTGCTGTCGACCTGTTTGATGGCCGCCGCCGCGAGCGTGCCGGCTCAAGCGCTGCCCGAGCCGATCGTGCGGAACGGTGCCGTATACATCACGGGCGGCGTCGGCGAGGAGGAAGTCGCGGCGTTTCGCGCCGCTGCGCCGCGTTACAACCTGCGGATCACGTTCGCGACGAAGGCCGGTCATTACCTGTCCGACATCGACGTCACGTTGGCGTCCGGCAAGTCGACGATCCTCGACGCGCACACGGCCGGCCCGTTCCTGTTCGCGCGCGTACCGCCGGGGCGATATACGGTATCGGCGCGCGATCGGGCCGTTCAGGAAGTCCGTCACGTCGTCGTGCCGGCGCACGGCGCCGTCGATATGCGGTTCTACTGGCGGAACCCGGACCGGCGCGATGTGATGCGGCTTTGCAGCGGTTGTCCGGGCGCAGGCACGCCCTAGACGCGCATTGCGATCGACGCGTTTCGGGCGGCGGCGCAGCGCGTGCCGTTGATCTGCCTCACGCGGCGTGGCGGCGGATTCGCAACAATATCCGCAGGAATTCGCGTCGCGAGGTGTGCTTTGAAGAATCGTGCAATCGTCCATTGGCCGCGTGCCGGGCGGCACCGGCATGAGCCGTTTCGAGGCGGGTGGCAGGGCGCAGCGACGCTCGGCCGCGTGCTGGCGGGCATGCTGCTGGCGCTCGCGTGTGTCGCCGCCCGGGCCGGAACCGTCCCGGTGACGGTCGTCGATGCCGGCAGCGGCCGGCCGGTGTCGGGTGCGCTCGGTTATGCGTCGGGCAGCAGCCTGGTTGCATCGGCCGCCGGCATGTTTGCCGCGCCGGCGGGCGACGTGACGCTCAGCGTGACCGCGCCCGGCTATGCACGCGCGGAGGTCGTGCTCGCCGCCGGCGAGACGGCACGCACGGTGCGGCTCGTCCCGTTCCGTCCGAAGGCCGTCTACCTGTCGGTCTACGGTGTCGCGGATCGCACGCTGCGCGACGCGGCGCTCGCGCTCCCGGGCCGCACGGCCGTCAACGCGTTCGTGATCGACGTGAAGGGCGATCGCGGGATGACGCCGTATCGCAGCGACGCACGCGAAGCGATCGGCGCGGCGAGCGGCGAGCCGGGCCCGCGCGTCGCGGACCTGCCGGCGCTGATCCGCGCATTCCACCTGCGCGGGCTCTACCTGATCGCGCGCATCGTCGTATTCAAGGACGATCCGCTCGCGGCCGCCCATCCCGACTGGGCGGTGCGCGACGCGGCCGGCGGAATCTGGCGTGATCGCGAGCATCTGCGCTGGATCGATCCGACCGTGCGCGCCGCGTGGGAACACAACTTCGATGTGGCCGAGGAGGCCGCGCGGATGGGTTTCGACGAGATCCAGTTCGACTATCTGCGCTTTCCGGATGCGAGCGGCCTGCGGTTCCACGAACCCAACACCGAGGCGAACCGCGTGGCCGCGATCACCGGATTCCTGGAGGGCGCGCGCGCACGGTTGCGGCCTTACAACCGCTACCTGTCGGCCGATATCTTCGGCTACGTGTGCTGGAATGCCGACGACACGCAGATCGGGCAGCGGCTCGGCTCACTGGGCGGGTTGGTCGATTACATTTCGCCGATGCTGTATCCGTCGGGCTTCACGTGGGGGCTGCCGGGCTGCCGCAAGCCGACCGATCACCCCGGCGAGATCGTCGGGCGGTCGCTCGCGGAAGCGATGCGCCGCACGGGGCTCGACGGCGTGCGGTTCCGGCCGTGGCTGCAGGCATTTCGCGACTATGCGTTCGACCGGCGCGCGTTCGACGCGGCGGACATCCGCGCGCAGGTCGACGCCGCGGACGCGGCCGGCACGGACGGATGGATGCTGTGGAATCCGCGCAATCGTTACGATCCCGCTGCGCTGCCGCGCTGACCGGTGCGCTGCTGTTCGCACTGGCGCCGGCCGGCGCTCGTGCGGTGCGCGACGCGGCACCGGCGACGGCGCCGCAACGCCAGGCGGCCGCGATCGATGCGGCGATCGCGGCTGAAATCGCCGACGGCCATCTTGCCGGCGCGGTCGTCGTGACCGGCGACGCGGACGGCGTGCAGGTGCGCGTGGCGCGCGGCTTGCGGGTGACGGGTGAGCACGCGGAGGCGATGACGGCCGATACCGTCTTCGATCTCGCGTCGCTGACCAAGCCCGTGGCGACGGCGGTCGCGATCTTCCAGCTCGCGGAGCGCGGCCTGCTGGGCCTCGACGCACCGGCCGCGCGCTACTGGCCCGCATTCGCGGCGCACGGCAAGGACACGATCACGATCCGTCAGCTGCTCGCGCACGTGTCGGGGCTGCCGGCCGGCGTGTCGTCGTCGCGCGCACTGCGCAGCCGTGCGGCCGTGCTGGCCGACATCGTCGCGATGATGCCCGCGGAGCCTCCCGGCACCCGTGTGCGCTACAGCGACGTCAACTACGTGGCGCTCGGCGAGATCGTCGCGCGCTTGTCGGGGCAGCCGCTCGACACATGGTGTGCGGGTCACGTGTTCGCGCCGCTCGGCATGGCCGATACCACCTTCAGGCCGGGCACGGCGATACGGGCACGCGTCGCGCCGACGCTCGTTCGCGACGGGCGGTTGCTCAGGGGGCGCGTGCACGATCCCGTCGCGGCGGCGATGGGCGGTGTCGCGGGCAATGCGGGGTTGTTCTCGAGTGCCGGCGATCTGGCGCGCTTCGCGCGCATGCTCCTGAACGGCGGCACGCTCGGCGAGACACGCGTGCTCGGCGACGGCAGTGTCGCCGCGCTCGAGACGCCGGCCACGCTCGACGCCGAAGGCGACTGGCATACGCCCGGCTGGCGGGTCGGGCCGCCGCTCGTGGCGAACCGCTATCGGTTGCCGCCGGCCGGTGCGCTGGAGCATCTCGGCTATACGGGCACGGCGCTGTGGATCGATCCCGTGACGCGCCGTTTCGCGATCGTGCTGACGAGCCGGCTGTATCCCGACGAAACCGGCACCGCGATGCCGCTGCGCGCGCTCGTGGTCGGCCTCGTATCGAGCGCGGCCGCGCCGGTGACGTCATTGCAGATCGCGACACGCGTGCCGACGATGGCTGCGGCCGTCGCGCAGGCCGGCCGGTTGCCGGTTTCGCGCGGGCCGGTGCTGGCCGGCATCGACGTGCTCGCGGCAAGCGGCTTCGCCGCCGTGGCCGGCAAGCGAATCGCATTCCTGACCAACAGGAGCGGATTCGACCGGTTCGGCCGGCGTTCGGCCGACCTGCTCGCGCGGGTGCCGGGCGCGCGGCTCGTCGCGCTGTTCGCGCCCGAGCACGGGCTCGGCACGGATGTCGACGAAACGTTCGGCGACACGACCGACGCCGCGACCGGCGTGACCGTTCACAGCCTCTACGGGGACCGGCGCAGGATCGCGCCCGAGTGGCTCGCCGACGTCGACGTGCTGGTGATCGACCTGCAGGATGCAGGCGTGCGCTTCTTCACGTATCTGGCCACGCTCGGCTACGCGCTGGAGGCAGCGGCCGCCGCGCACCGCCCGGTGCTCGTGCTCGATCGCCCCGACCCGCTGGGCGCCGACGTGGTCGGCGGCCCCGTGGCCGATGCCGAGCCGGCGACGTTCACCGGTTATTTCCCGTTGCCGCTGCAGCCCGGCATGACGCTCGGCGAGCTCGCGCGGCTCTTCAATGCGCGCCTGCATATCGGCGCGGCGCTCACCGTGGTGCCGATGGCGAACTACGCGCGCGCGATGCGTTTCGACGACACCGGGCTCGGCTGGGTGCCGCCGTCGCCGAATTTGCGGGATGGCGCCGCCGTGTCGCTCTATCCGGAGACGGGGCTCATCGAGGGGGCGGCACTCAGCGTGGGGCGCGGAACCGCGACGCCGTTCGGCGTGGTCGGCGCGCCGTGGATCGACGGGCGCGTGCTCGCCGGCGATCTTCGCGCGACGGGGCTGGCTGCGACGTTCACGCCGGTCCGGTTCGTACCGACGGAGGGGCCGTATCGCGGCAGGTTGTGCGAAGGCGTGCACATCCAACGGCGGCCCGGCGCGACGTGGCCGGGTGAAATCGGGCTGGCGCTCGCGCTGGCGTTGCGTCGGCGATATCCGGTGCAATTCCGGATCGATGCAATCCGCGCGTCGATCGGCTCGCGCGAAGTGGCAGACATGCTGGATGCGGGGCGGCCGCTCGGCGATATCGAACGGGTGGTCGAGACGCAGAGCGTTGCGTTCGCGCGCGAACGTGCGGCATTTCTGCTGTACTGACCTCGGCATCGCGCTGTCCTGTCGCGCCGGTCACGTTGCGCCACGCGCCGGCTACGGCATGTGCGAATGCCGCGCACCAACGGATCGATGCGATTCTCCACGGCGTCGTGCAATGGCAAAATTTGCCAAAACATGCCGTTTTGTGGCTTTTCACGCGGATGTCATCTCGCGTCGCGATAGTGCGGGATCGCGCGCCAGTCCCGGGGATCTACCCGCGGGACGCGGCGCACTGCAACCGACACGCCCGCTCCGAACGGGCGGTGCATCACATCTCGACAGAAGGAGCGTGCCATCGTGAACGCCATCGCAGCGGCGGATGCTTACGACGTGATCGTCGTCGGCGCGGGCATCGTCGGCCTTGCCCATGCCTATACGGCGGCGCTCGAGGGGCTGCGCGTCTGCGTGATCGAACGCGACGCCGCATGCGTGGGCGCGTCGATCCGCAATTTCGGTTTCGTCACGGTCACCGGGCAGCACGCCGGGCACAGCTGGCGGCGGGCGCGGGCGAGCCGCGAGGTCTGGGCGGACGTGGCGCCGCAAGCCGGCATCGATGTGCTTCACCAGGGCCTGCACCTGATTGCGCGTCGCCCCGAGGCGATGTACCTGATCGATGCGTTCATGCAGACCGGCATGGCCGACGGCTGCCGGGTCATGACGCCCGGCGAAGCGGCGGCCGTGGCGCCCGAGCTGCGGCTGCACGGCGCGCAGGGCGTCCTGCACAGCCCGCATGAACTGCGCATCGAGCCGCGTACCGCGATCGGGTTGCTGGCGTCATGGCTGGCCGAACGCTTCAGCGTGCGGTTCCGCTACGGCGAGATGGTGCACGAGGTGCGCACGCCGACGGTACGGACGTCGCGCGGCGTGCTGCACGCGGAGCGCGTGATCGTCTGCGGCAACGCGGACAGCCGTCACCTGTACGGCGACTGGTTCGCGCGGCACGAGGTCCGCCTGTGCCAGTTGCAGATGCTGCGCGTGCGGCCGCGCCGCCCGCTGGCGCTGCGCGCCGCGGTGATGAGCGACCTGAGCCTGCTGCGTTACGCGGGTTTCGCGGCGCTGCCGGCCGCCGGCGCGTTGCGTGCGCGCCTGAACGCGGAGGAGCCCGTGTGCGTCGGGTACGGCATCCACCTGATCGCGGTGCAGAGCGCCGACGGCAGTCTCGTGGTGGGCGATTCGCATGAATACGGCGCCGCACCGCTGCCGTTCGCAACGCAGGAGATCGATGCGCAGATCCTGCGCCTGCTGCACGAGACGCTCGATGTGCCGGAGCTGGATGTGGTCGAGCGCTGGACCGGCAGCTATCCGTCGGCGCCCGATGCCGATTGCGTGATCGAAGCGCCGGACGACGGCACGCGTGTCGTCGTCGTGACGAGCGGCGCCGGGATGAGCACGGGCTTCGGGATCGCGCAGGACGTGTTTGCCGCGTGGTGACGGCGTGGACGAGCCGGGGAGGCTCGCGCGGCTGAACCGGCCGGCGCCTGCCGATCGACAGCAGGCGCTGGCGCGATCATGCAGCCGTCACGCGTGACGGCGTGCGCCGCATTCGCCGCAGAACAGGTCGTCGGCGGCCATCGGCTTGTGACACTGCGCACACGCCGTGGCTTCGTCCGTGGCGGGCGATGCCGTATCCGACGCCGGCAGCGAAGCCGCTCCGGCCGCACCGGCGGCGTGTGACGCGCGTGCTTTTGCGAGGTGATCGGCGGCGCGCTCGCGTGCCTGTTCGGCGTGGCGTTTCGCGTCCGCGACGTGCTGGCTCAGTTTCTCTTCGGTCGCGGAGAAATCGACACCGCTGACCGTCTGCAGATAGATGAGGCACGTGCCGTTGACGAACGTCAGGAACGGGATCACGAGGCCGATCGCGACCAGCAGGCCGTTGCCGAAGCCGTACGCGCCCAGATAGGCCATGCTGCGGTAGTCGAATCCGCCTTCCGCCGCGTCCGCGCCGAGGCCGTACGCGCTGGCATGACGGCCGAAGCCGCCCAGGCCGCCGAGCGTGCTCATCAGGCCGCCCAGCGGGCTGGTGCCGGTGGCCGCCGAGATCGACGAGGCGATCGCGGCGCCCGTGCCGAGAATCCCGAGTACGACCGCGGACAGGACGCCGACGAGCAGCAGCAGCCCGAACATCCTGACGATCACGCCGAGCAGCTGGCGGCGGCCGATCTGCAACAGGCGTGCGGCGGTCTGCAGCGTCGAGTTGCCTTGCCAGATGGCGGGCGCGGCCAGCGGATAGCCGACGTACCACATGCCGGCGAAGATCGCGCCCGCGACGATCGCCGCGAGCGGATACGCGATCGCATAGAGCAGCGGGCCGAGGCCCGGGATCTTGCAGACCAGGAACACGATCAGCAGCGCGAGCAGGAACAGCACCCAGCCGACGGCGAGCAGCACGCCGACCCCGATCAGGCGGTGGACGGTGAACGTCGCCTGCAGCAGCGCGTCGGCGAATCCGACCGGCTCGCCCTGGGCATCGCGCATCAGCACGATGCCGACCGCGGAATAGCCGATCAGCGAGATCGCGCAGGTCGCGATGACGAACAGCAGGCCGAGCACGGGGCTGTGACCGAGTACCTGGATCGTGAGCATGCCCATCAGCATGCTGGCGACGAGCGCGAAAGCGCACATCGCGAGTGCGCGCCAGTTCGTGACGGCCTCGGCGGCGCGCAGTAGTCCGAACTTCCCCGACACGGGGGCGTGATCGAGCGTTGACATCGTTGAATCTCCTTGCAGGTGCGGGCGGGTCAGTGTGCGGCGGGGGCGTCGAGCAGCGCGACGACGGTGACGCCGTCGACCTGCGCGAGCTGGATGCTCGACTGCCGGACCGAGCCCGGCTTGCCGTTCAGGTAGACCTGGCTTTTCAGCGTATACGTGCCTTGCGGTGCGCCCGACGGCAGTTTCAGCGTGAAGCTGTTGTCGAATTCGCCGCTGCCCGGCGTCGCGTTGACGACCTTCTCGCCGCGCTTGAACTGTTCGCCCGACGGTGCATAGACGGTCACGACTTCCTTGACCTCCTGGACGGGCTCGTTCGTGCCGGACACCGCGCGAATCTGCGAGGCCAGCCTGATCGGCTCGCCAGCCTTGACGGCGGAGCGCGGCGTCACGACCGTGTTGTATGCGTCGATCTTCGCGTAGGGCGGCAGGTTGTTGCGGTTGCTTGCGCGGTAATCGCGGTCGACTTCGGCTGCCGTCTTCGTCTGCCGTGTCGCCACTTCGATCACCGCGCACGCGGCGAGTCCGGCCACCGCGCCGCCGATCGCGCCCTTGGTGCCGCCGATCAGCGCGCCGACCAGCGCGCCGCCGGCGCCGAGTGCGGTACAGCGCAGCACGGATTCGGACGAGATCCCGCCGGCGCCGTTCTGGGTGGCGCAGCCGCTGGCGAGCAAGGTGACCGCGCAGGCCGCGGCGAGGGTTTTCTGGATTGTCATGTCGGTGTTCTCCGGCGCTTCATTCAAGTGTGCTGTTGTTGCGCAGTGCATCCATCTGCCGCGCCTTCGCCTTGCCGATGAGCGTCTTCGCCGGACGGTTGCCGGGCTCGATCGCAAGGACGCTTTCCGCTGTCGCGATGGCCTTGTCGTACTGGCCGCGCGACAGGTCGCCCTGCGCGCGTTTCAGCAGGCCGTCGACGGCGGGCGATGCGGAGTTGGCCGCCGTGGACGGGTGCACGGGCGGTGCAGGGCGCGGCTTGTTGCGCGATGCTTCCGCAACGGCGGCGGGTGCGGGTGGTGCGGGTGCGTCGTCCTGCAGTTTCGCGAACGGCGACGTCTGTTGCGCGTTCGCCGATGCAGGCGGCGTGTTCGACGCGGGCGGCGTCGCGGGCACCGAAGGCGTCGCGACATTCGTGACGACGGCCGGGCCCGACGCGGGCGAGGTTGTGGCTGCGGCGGCGGCCGTATCGATCGGCGCGGACGCCGGTGTGTCGGCCGGCGTCGTCGCAACGACCGCGCTGGCGATGACGGTACCCGCTCCGGTGATGTCCGACGCGGCGTTGGCCGGGACGGCCGGCACCGTGGATGCGGCGACCGGCTCGGGCGTTGCGGGGGCGCTCGCCTGGCGGCCGTGCCACCAGAATGCGCCGCCCGCGCAGGCGACCGCGACCGCGACGCCCGCCGCAATGATCTTGAGTTTTGCCGACGTATCGTCGTTCGTAGTCGCGGGCTGTGCGATCGGCCGGGACACCACGCCGGATACCGGACGTATGGGTTCTGTATCCGGCGCCGGCGCGGTATCGGTGTCCGGTACGTCGCGAGGTTCGGCAACCGTTTCGACGGCGATCATGTCGTCGTCTGCGAGCGCCGCTTCGGTGCTTGCCGATGCGCCCGCAGGCCCGGACTGCCCGTCGGTGACGACGGGCGAGACATGCGACGCAGCTACCGTATCGCCGCGATGGTCTGCCGCTGCGTTGGGCGTGGCGGTTGCCGCGGCGCCATGCGATGGCAGCGGTGCGCTCGCGCGACCCGATTCCGCATCGGCGATGTTCGCGACGTGCGGGGTATCGTTCGGGGTGGTGTTCGCCGCCGGTGATTCGACGCCGATGTCGTGCACAGGCGCGTGAGCCGATTCCGCGGCTGCGTATGCGGGTTGCGGTGCGGACTCGGCCGGTGGAGCAGGCACGTCGATTTCGATTGCGCCATTGTCATTCGCGGATGCGACGGGCGTCCCGCACTTGTTGCAGAAACGCTGGCCTGGCGTCAGAACGGCATGGCAGCTCCGGCATGGTGCGCCGGCCGCTTCGTTACGAGTGGCCGCCACCGGTGTTCCGCATTGCTTGCAGAACTTGAGCCCGACGGGCAGATCGGTGCCGCAGTGGGTACACGCAGTCATGATTCAGTAATCCTCTTCTTTTGAACGATCGACGTGAAGGCGCCGTGCGAGCAAGCGCACGTATGTCCGAATCGCGGGATGGCGGCGTATCGGCCGTGTGCTACGAAGGCACGCGACGCGGAACGGGCCGCTCGGCGCGGGATATCAGTCGAATTCGGGACGGCCGCGCGGGAAGTGGCGGCATAGAGAAGAAGAGATCCGGCCGACGTGGATCGGCACGTATGGCACGTACGGCCCGACGAATCCGGATGTTCCGGTATTGAATGGCGAGTTCAAGCTTTCCCCGTTTCAGTCGCCAGGTTGAATCCGGCGGACTGTTTTCATTATTTGGATTGGTAATACAAATGGTCTTCTGCGGCGGATATTACACTGAAATCAAGCGGTTTTGCCATCCGCCAATCGCGTGGCGCAGTGTGTCGACGGAGAGTTGCACAGCACGGCAGCGAGCGCCTGGCGGCTTCGGAGCGGACGTCATGGCGCAGGAAGAATTCCGCTCGAAAATGCGCATCTGCCGTCACAGCAGACAGACGCGACGCAGCGTGACCGTGCGCAGATACACGGATTTATCGAGCCACGGCACAAACACGTACTCGTCGTATGCGTCGCAGCCGATCAGAATCCAGTGGGACAGAACGTTGGACATGATGGTCTCCTTGACCCGGCTCGTTTCTCTCTCTGACGTGGTGGGTGCCGACGTGCAGCTGTCGTCGTTCCGTCGTGCGCTCACACACGGTATACCCGGCGAGCACGGTACCTATTCCCGAAGCTGCGCGATGCATTTCCGCGGCATGTCGCTCATCGCGGGAATAAACGGGCTTGTTTCCCGGTATGTCGATCACGCACTGGAGGCATGGAGAGGAGGCGCCAATGCACGACAGGGAGAGGCAGACCGGGGACACGCCGGGCCGGGCGCAGCGCGATCGCGAGGGCGCCCCGAACGCGAGCGGGGCGCAGCGGTCGTCGTGGTTGCGGGAGGGCGGCATGCGCCCGCCACGGAGCAATCGTGCCTTGCGTCACGCACCGCATACGCACGACCCCGACGACGGTCGACCGGTGTCGGCGCATGACCTGATGCGCAAGACCGGGCGGAGGCTGCAGCTCGGGTCCGGCATCCTGCTGTGGCTCTATATTTCGATTCACATGGTCAATCACGCGCTCGGCATCTGGTCGATCGATATCGCCGAGCGCGGGCTGCACCTGGCGATCGGGCTCTGGCAAAGCCTGCCCGGAACGATCGTGCTGTACGGCGCGGCCGGCCTGCATTTCGCGCTGGCGATTCGCACCATTTACGGCCGCCGGCACTGGTCGCTGCCGCCCGCCGAATGGCTGCGTCTCTGGGCGGGACTCAGCCTGCCCATGCTGTTGATCCGCCATGTTGTCGGGACCCGCGTAGCGACCTCGTTCTACGGCTTCGAACCCAACTACGAGCGGGTCATCGTGTCGCTCCTCACGAGCGGCACGCAGGGGCTGCAGATCGCGCTGCTTGCACCGGGGTGGGTGCACGGCAGTCTCGGGTTGTGGTTTCATCTGCGCCGGCATGCGTTTTTTCGTCGCGCAAGGTTCGTGCTGCTGGCCTTGCTCGTCCT
Organism: Burkholderia sp. ZZQ-2; assembly: GCF_050768715.1. Classification (NCBI taxonomy): domain Bacteria; kingdom Pseudomonadati; phylum Pseudomonadota; class Betaproteobacteria; order Burkholderiales; family Burkholderiaceae; genus Burkholderia; species Burkholderia sp. ZZQ-2. The sequence goes on from NZ_LDVA01000196.1 coordinate 10,815, forward strand.
GCTGCCCGTGCTGTCGGCGGCGGGCTTCGTGCAGATGACCCGTGCGATCGTGCCGGAAAGTCTTGCCGTACCGGCGCCTGATGCGGCGCTGGTCGCGCATCGCGCCGCGCTCGACAGCTGGCGGCATCTGCTCGTCGCCGGTTATCTGTCGCTGATTGCGATCGCCTTCACCGGCGGTCAGTTGCGAAACCGGCTTTTCGGTGACGATCCATCCGCTGAGCCGCGGCGAGAGCCGACGCATGAATGAATACCGTGCGCCCGCTCGCGGTTCGCGATCCGCCCGTGCCGGCTGCACGCGCATCGGCGCAAGCCGGACAGGTAAAGTCTGCTGACAGAATCTGGCAGGGGCTTCGGCGATACTGTGCGTTTTCGCACCCGATGATCCGCGACGCGCGTCGGATCTCCACGTCATGACAACCAATCAAGTTCCCGTCCCGTTGAAGGAGTCGCTGGGGAAGCGGCAATTCCATGCGCTGTCCGACGCGCTGCATTCGATCGAGCCTGCCTTCGACCGGTCGGCATTTCTAGCCACGGCGCTCGAAGGCCTCGACGGCTTGACGTTGATGGAGCGCGTCAGGCGCGCCAGTCTCGCGATCGACACGGGCGCACGGCCGCTGCCGGGCGGGTACGATGCCGTGCTGGCGTTGTTGCAGGAGGCGGCGCCGCGATTGGGCCGGGGTTTCGTATCGCTCATCGCGCCCGATTACGTCGGGCAGTACGGTCGTCACGCGTTCGACCGTTCGATGGACGCGCTGAAATACTTCACGCCGTTCGGCACGTCGGAATTCGCGGTGCGCGAATTCCTGCGCATCGACCTGGCGCGTGCGCTCGCAACGATGGAAGCCTGGTCGCACGATGCGGACGATGCCGTGCGCCGGCTGGCGAGCGAGGGAAGTCGCCCGCGTCTGCCCTGGTCGTTCCGGCTCCGCGAGATCGAGGCCGACCCGTCGCTGGCCGCGCGGATTCTCGACAACCTTCGCTCCGACCCGAGCGCCTATGTGCGCCGCTCGGTCGCGAATCACCTGAACGACGTGGCGAAGACGTATCCGGCGTGGGTGCTCGATCGGGCCGAACGATGGGGCGGCGACCATCCGCATACGCGATGGATCGTCCGTCATGCGCTCCGCACCCTCGTGAAGCAGGGCAATGCGCGAGCGCTCGCGATCCTGGGTGCCGACAGCGCGCCGCGTCTGGAAATCGGCCCGTTCGGCGTGACGCCCGCGCAGGTGGTGCTCGGCGAGTCGATTACGCTCGCGTGCGAGCTGCAATCGACGGCCGAGACCGCGCAGCGGCTCGTCGTCGATTACCGTATCGCGTATGTGAAGCAGAATGGCGACGCGTCGCCGAAGGTGTTCAAGCTGAAGGGGCTGACGCTCGAACCCGGGCAGCGCGTCACGCTGCGGCATAGTCGCCCGATGCGCGATTTCACGACGCGCCGGCACTATGCGGGCCGGCATGAGGTGGAGCTGATCGTCAACGGTCAGGTCGTTGCGCGATCGTTTTTCGAGCTTGCCGTGTGAATCAATTCAGTGCCCGCGCAAAGGCAGGCGGCTTGCGCTATTGCACCAGTACCGCCTTGACGCAAGCCGGACCCAGTGGCTCGCCGTTATCGGAGCGTGCGCCGATGGCGTAGACCGAGACATGCATGCGTTGACGCTCGAAAGCATCGAAGAGCCACCGGCCGTGTTCGCCATAGTGAGGGTGACGACTGAACCCAATGGACTCCAGTGCCTCCGTGAACCGGGCGAAGTCGGGATCGCACGCCGGCAACGGGGAGGCCGGCGCGCCGGGAATCGGATCGAACATCAGATCCACACGCGTACCGGTATCACCGATCGTCAGCCGCTGGAGACTGAATGCCCAGTTGCCCGGCAGGCGTTGACCATAGCCGAACTGATCCTTGTCGATCGCTTTGGTCTGCACGCCAAAGATGCGGTGTACCGTTTCGGGCGTGATGTCGGTCACCTGGCTGCTGTCCTGAAGCAGCGCCAGCATGCGTTGTAGCGCCTGCGTCGTGCTCAGGTTCGCCGGCGCCCGGGATTCGACGGGCGATTCGCCTGCGCGGTCCGGCGCGGCCGAGTCCGCGAGCTGTCCGTATACGCAGTCAAAGGGCAAGCAAAAACTCAAGGCCGCCACGACAACCCCCGACGTGCGGAACAGGCTGCGGGCAATGGGCGGTTTGGCGGTCATGGCAATGTCCGGCGCGATGTTCGGGGCATGCGTCTAACGCACGCCAAGCGAATAGTCCTGGCCGTACACCGAGCGAAGTTCTCCCGGCTTGCCCAGGAGCCTGAGCGGGCGATACCTGGCGTTGGACAGGATGCGCGTGGCGCGCGGGTAGAACCCCGGGTCGGAAGCCAGCCCCCTTACGTGCGCCATGTCGGCCGCGATGCGCGTGAGCGTGTAGCGCGTCAGGTCGCACTGGATCTGGCCGCCGGCGATCTCGCAGGCTTGCTTGTCGTAGTCCGCGTTGGGCGGGGTAGGGTACAGGCCGTCGATCACGATGGCTTCGCCCGGCGCTACGCTGAACGAAGCAAATTCGCGCTTGAGCCTGGTCGAGACTGCCAGCCCGTCGACGGATTTCTCGCGGGTGACGGTCTTCCATCCCGCAGGCTCGGTCATCTCCGACACCGTGCTCTTTTCCGTCGCCCAGAATGCGCAGCCGCCGCTCTGGACGAAGACCGACGAGCAGTACGTATTCGTGACCTCACGGTCACGATACTGCGCGTTGAACCATTCCTGCGACTGGATGAAGTCGGTGTTCTTCTTGGGCAGCAAGGCGATCAGCCCCAGCGGCGAGCTGCCCGGCTTCTGCCGGGTGCCGAGTTGCGACATCGCCTCGGAGGTCGTTTCGTAGGTGTTGCCGGCGACGGTGTACGTGCCCGGATTGACGATGTAGACGAAGTACTGGGCGTTGCCCGCCACGAAGGTCGATACGTAGCCGTGCAGCCCCACTTCGGTGAAGGGTTCGTCCGGCCCCACGCGTATCACGTCATGGGCATCGGTCTTGTTTTGCCAGATGGTGGTGGCCGTCACGTCGGTACGGAACGCCCATTTCCTTGGGTCGATCGCCTCGTTGCCGGTGTATTTTTTGTCGAGGTTGATCGCGGGCACGATCACGAGGGACTTGCCGGCCACCACGGCGCGGTTGATCAGCCAGTCGATGCCGGTGTGCCAGCTTTCCAGCTTGCGCTCGCGGGGAAGCGCCGGGGGCGCTTTCGATTCGCCCGGTGGTGCTGCCGTCATGGCCGCGACGAGCGTGCAGATTTCCTTGCGCAGCGTTTCGTCGTCCATCTCCTGCTTCGGGTTGAGTCGTGCGACCACGGAGATCACGCCCAGCGCCTCCTCCAGCATGAAGCGGATCGGGAACGAGCGCTTCTCTCCCTGTTCCGGGAGCGGCTGGACGATCGTGACGTCGGTCAGCGTGCCGTATCGTTCGTTCGACGTCACGCTCAGCTTTGCCGCGGTGGCGGCTTGTGTCAGCCGCGAGGCCGCGTCGGCCGGGTTCAGCGCCTTGATCGGCAACCAGGTGGTGTAGTGGCGGCCCGTGACGCCATCCAGCGCGGGGCGGAAGTTATAGGTGCAGGTGGTAAAGGCGGGCGCGCCGAGAAACGCGTCGCTGGACGACGCGGGCGCCGTGGCGGCCACGCCTGAGCCCACTGCGTTGCGGCTCATGTCGACGCGGCCGAGCATGCCGCACATGCCGCCCCGGATGGCTTCGGGTGCTGCCTGCATGCCCGGGGGCAACGTCGTCGCCACGGAAATGGTTTTCGTGTCCTGATTGGCCGTCAGCGTAATGGCGAAGCCGCGTGCGCGGTCGCTTTGCTTTTGCTGGATGGTCAACTGGCCCGCCGGGCCGGTGTAATTTTCGTCGCCGATCACGAAGCCGTCGCTCGCGGCAATCTGCTTGAGTTGCGCGATGGCGTTGCGTGCGTCCAGTCCCGGCACCGTGGAGAAGGTCGAGAAGCGCGTGCCGGTGCCGGTGTCGGCTTCACGCCTGAAATTGGCCTCGCAACCGGCCGCAGCCGCGGCGTGGTGCCAGCCGAGACCCAGCATCAGCCCGGCGAAGGCCAGGCGCAGGCGTGCGGAACGCATGGTGCTGCGTTTCCCGTGTAGTGATGTCGTCACGTCGATGTCCCCCAGTCGATCAGAAGTTCAGGTGTGCGGTCGAGCGCTCGACGCCTCGCGGTTTCGGCTGCCGTTGCGGCCGCGGGCAGGTGTCGTCATGCACGGCGCGTGCGAGCGGCGCGATGTCGAGGCGCGCTCGCTCAGGCGTCGGCGCGCTTGCACCGCATGCTCGTGATACGTTGGTCCGGCCTGTTGCGGTAGAACACGAAGGTGGTTGCCCCGGGGCCGTGCTTGCCGCCATCTTCGTCGACGTAGGTTTCGGCAAACACCGGTACGGCCGCGTTGGCGATACTGACCCGGTAGAACACGTTCTTTTGCGTGTTGGGTGCGGTGGTGCCGTAGTCCCGCGCGCAACTGCCGGCGATGCGCTTGACCGCGGCACCTCTGCCGAACTGGCGCAGCAGAATGTCATGCGTGTCGTCGTTCGGGTAGAACTTCCGCAGCACGATCGACAGGACGGCGGTCGCATTGCCGTTGAGTACGACGCCGACGTGGCCTTCGTTGTCTTTTTTGACGCCGGCGCTCTCGCCGACCTTGCCGTCCGGCACGTCCACCTCGCCAAAACCCGCGAGCAGCAGGCTGCCGCCACGGTAGCGCGTGGCCTCGCGGGCGTTCGTGTCCGGATTGACGAGCGGCCCGGCGTCGTCCCAGTGCACGCCGGTGACGCTGTCGAACGCTGGCCAGGTTGCCGGCTTCACTCCGCCGAACACGCCCAACAGCGCCTGCAGCGGCAAATCCGCGGCCATCGCCGGCTCATGGGGGGCAGGCCGGGATGCGGCGGACGCAGGTGCTGTCATCGGGCGGACGGACGGCGTCGCGCGCTCGCACGCGTTCAGGCCGACCAGCAGCGCGCAAGCGGACAGCGCGCGCAAGACGTTGGCCGAGGTTCGCATGTGCAGACGTTGCATGAGGCGCTCCGCATTCATGGAGGGCGCGGCCGGGCAGCGCGGCGGGCGATGGGAGATCAGCGGCACTTGACGTCGTAGTCCGTGACGGACGGGAGGGCGCCTTCGCCTACGGTGGTCAAGGTCAACTTGCCGGCAGGGCCCGTGTAGCCGAAGTCGCAAAAGGCGAGCCCGGTGCCCGCGCAGGACTCGGTCTCGACAATGCCGCGCCTGACCAGGGCGGACTGCCGCGGCTCTCCGCTGGCGCCGCCTCGCACCGGATTCCACCCGTTGGCGATCAGTGCCTTGCGGGCCTTGTCGATCGGCATGTTGTAGACGTTGGGCACCTTCGCGCGGCCTTGGCATACGGCGTCTGCGTCGGCCACCCTGGACAGGCGCAGCGTGCCGTCGCGGTCGACGTGCAGGTCGCCGGCGGGCGAGGGGGCGATGTCGCCATCCCAGATGCGCACGGCGCCGCTCTCTAGCGGGGCCAGTCTGCCGATGGCGGTATCTTCCGCCGATTTGCCATAGGCCAGCGCGATCAGCCTGCCGTTCTCGAACACGGCCACGTTGCCTTGCGTGATGCTGCAGGTGCCGCTGGTCGCTGCCTCCATCTGGCCCGCGAAGCTGATCGCGCGGTAGGGTCCCAGCGGCATGTCCGACATGACGGCCCAGCCTTGCGCTGCCACCAGCCTGGCCGCCGCCGATTTCGGCTGGATGACCAGTTGCGAGCAGTCTCCGCGATCGTTGGCGCTACCAGCCATGGGTAGATTCGCGAGCGGCTTCATGCGGATGTCCTTCAACTCGGACACGACGCGTGGCGCGGATACGGTCGTTTGTGCGGCGGCCGGCACGGTGAGCGCGAGGCCGAGCATCAGGCCGGCGCCATACAGGCAGCTCGATGCGAACGATGCGGCGAAACGAGGCGGAAAGGAGGCGCGCGGCATGGCGGAGAAATCCGTAGAGGTCGTGGAAGCGGGCTACGAGGTACGGTGCGTTTGTGTTTGCCTGTTGCCGGCATCGCGAGAGGGAATGCGTCGCCGGGTAACGTTTTTATGAAGCGCTTCCGCTTCCCGAATATCAGGATCGGAAAATATATTCAAAGGCAATAAAGCGGAGGCCGTTGCGCATGCATCGGCTGTTTCCGCTTCGACATTCGGGATTCTAGTCAAAGTAGATCGACTAGTATACATTCGTCATATCTTGCTTCCCGATCCGTAAAGAAAGGCACCTGTTACCCGGCAGGAGGCGACGCCGAGTCCGGTACAGGCAGGAATTCCACCATGACGCTGAAAGCCGGTATCGATGAAATCGCCCGGAGCCTCGACGGATTGCATCCGCCCTGGTTGCCCGCGTACGACATGCGGGCCTATGCGGCGAAAGTAGATTCGGAATGCGGATATGGCTCCGACATGATGGTCGCCATCGAGATCAATACGAGAATGTTCGAGGAGATTGTTGCATTCGTGCATGTGTGCGGCGCGTTTGCTTCGCTGCAACCGTCCACTGCGCGACAGTACGCATGCGTGCGCAATGACAGCGCGGAAATCGACGACGTGCTCGCACTCAATGCTTCCCGGGCATGTCCGACATACACGGGGTTGCTGAAGTCGCTCGTCGATCGGGGTATCGTCGTGCGATGTGCGCTGGATTGATGTTCAACCCCAATGAGGGCTTGGTGCCGATTCAATCTGTACTGCGACGCATCGCGTTCGCAGTCGCGATCGGCACCGGGCCAAAAATGACCAAGCCTTTCGGACACCGTGCCATGCAGACAAGCGCATTCAGGAAAACTCCCGTTTTGTTCGCCCTGGTCAACCAGGCGCTCGCCTGCATCCCGCGTCGACGCCGGACGGCTCTTGGCGCGACAGTCGGGCTAATGCTGGCCGCCAGCGTGTTTTCGGGGTGTGCGCCCCTGTCGGCGTCTGCGCCGACGGATCCTCAGCAACAGCTTGCCGCAGAGCAGCGCAATGCGAATGCGTTGTATAGCCAGAAGGTGCTGGCTTACAAGCCGATGTTCGAGAATCCTGGCGGCTATGGTCGAGCGCAGATACTGGACGCGTACGAGGCGGTCCTCCAGCAGTACTCCGTCGCTGCAATCACGTATGTCCGTACCATCTATCCCGAGGCTCGACAGACGCTTCCGCCTGCCCTGCAGCCATTGCCGGCGCCGTCGGGGCCGGTCACGCTGGCGGTCGTCAATCGCGACTACGAGCATGTGCTTGGAATGGGCGCTGCGATGTGGGAGATGGATATGGCGGCGAACTTCGGCCGGCCATCCCGGTTCCCGATACCGAAATACACCGGCCCGGTGCTCATCATGCCGCCTACGCCACCGTTTCCGCCCCTGCAGGATGTTCGCGATCCGAAGTTCGCACGGCTCGTGGCCATGACGAAGAAACTGGACGATGCGCAGAAGGCGGATCTGGCACGAGAGCATGCCGCGATCGAACAGCAGTATGCCGAGCAGGCCGCGTGGCGGGCTCGACACCCGATGGGCCAGTACGATCACATCGATCCGAGAACCGGACTACCGTATGCGGCCCCGCAACAGGAGACGCAGCGGTGGTGCATGATGAACGGCGGCCGGGTGCCTTGCTGAGACTGCCGCGAGCAGGGGCATGGCGGCCACGTGTTTGACGCCCTGCAAGGCGTGGTCGTACCGGCAGCCTGCACGCTTGCCCTGCAACCTGAAGAATCGGTGCTGACGGTGGTGCTAAGATGCCGCCCCGTAGTCAGGAGAAGCATGCATGCGCGCGAGCAAACGCCAGCAGGTGGTGGACAAGGCCGGTGAGTTGTTTTCCCGCCATGGCTTTCATCCGGTCGGTATCGACCGGATCATCGCCGAGGCGGACGTGGCTCGCATGACGCTCTACCATCACTTCGCGAGCAAGGACGATCTGATCAAGGCGGTGCTGGAGCAGCGCTACACCTTCATCATGGACAGCATTGCCGCCAAGCTCGAACCCATGGCGGATGCCACTGCGCGCCTGAAGGGGATCTTCGACTGGTACGGCGTCTGGTTTCGCAGCCCCGAGTTTGCGGGCTGCCTGTTCGAGCGTGCGCTGGCCGAGTTCGGCGCGACCTGTCCCAAGGTGACCGACGTCGCGGTGCGCTACCGGGACGACCTGTTGGCCATCATGGAGCGATTGCTGTCCGAGATCATTCCGCGTCGCCGCGCACATCAGCTGGCCGGCGTGTATGTGATGTTGCTGAGCGGCGCGACAGCGGATGCGCGTGCGATCGGGGATCCACGTGCCGCCGCACGGGCGTGGGAGGCAGCGAAGGTGTTGCTGAATGAGTCGACGGTCGCAACCGGGAGTACGCGTCAAACGCGTAGCCGTCCGGGTTAGGCGTTTGCTGTCGGCCTCCCGCTGCGCGTTCCGTGCGCCGCGCGTGCCGGTCGGCGGCACTGAATGTCGGAGGCGCCACTCACACAGCGTGCAGCGCGGATTCGGATCGGCAATCCGGGGCGCGCCGCCATCGCTCGACAGATCCGAGCCCGAGTGTCCAGCTTGCGTCCGGACGGAACGGCGCAGGTTCCGTTTCATGGGGCCGGATTGGAAAGCCATACCGGCATTGGCTCAAGGGGCGGACACGATGCAAAGATAAACGAAATGTGATCCCTCCCTCCCGCAAAATTTTGCACAATGGCGGCAGAGCGGCGCATTGCCGCGATTCGCTCCCCGGGAACCCGGCCAGCCGGCCCGGGCCCGGGGCCGGCCCGAACCGATACCCGACCTCGGCACCGACGTGCCGCCATCCGCCGCCATGGACCAACCGAAACGCATCCTGATCGTCGAAGACGACGCCGACATCGCCGACGTGCTCAGCCTGCACCTGCGCGACGAGCGCTACGAGGTCGTGCACAGCGCGGACGGCGCCGAAGGGTTGCGCCTGCTCGAGCAGGGCGGCTGGGATGCGCTGATCCTCGACCTGATGCTGCCGGGCGTCGACGGCCTGGAGATCTGCCGGCGCGCGCGGGCGATGACGCGCTACACGCCGATCATCATCACGAGCGCGCGTTCGAGCGAGGTGCACCGGATCCTCGGCCTCGAGCTCGGCGCCGACGACTATCTGGCCAAGCCGTTCTCGGTGCTCGAACTCGTCGCGCGTGTGAAGGCGCTGCTGCGCCGCGTCGATGCGCTCGCGCGCGATTCGCGGATCGATGCGGGTACGCTCGACGTCGCCGGGCTGGCGATCGACCCGATCGCGCGCGAAGCGAGCGTGGACGGCGCGCGCATCGACCTCACGCCGCGCGAATTCGACCTGCTGTATTTCTTCGCGCGGCACCCGGGCAAGGTGTTCTCGCGGATGGACCTGCTCAATGCCGTGTGGGGTTACCAGCACGAAGGCTACGAACACACGGTCAACACCCACATCAACCGGCTGCGCGCGAAGATCGAGGCCGATCCGGCGGAACCCGTGCGGATCCTCACCGTGTGGGGCCGCGGCTACAAGCTCGCCGCGCCGGGCCAGCGGGACGGATGATGAAGCTCACCCTCACCCAGCGGCTGTCGCTCGTGTTCTCGGTGCTGCTGCTCGCGTGCTCGGGCGCATCGGCGTGGCTGCAGATTCGCGCGAACGACATGCGCGAACAGGAAGTCGTGCAGGGGCTGTCGCGTGACCTCGCCGCCAATATCGTCAACAGCGTGACCCACAGCGCGCCGCTGATGGACGCGAACGGGCTGCGCCCGGACGCCGTGCGCACGCTGTTCGGCCAGTTGATGGGCGTGAACCCGAGCGTCGAGGTCTATCTGCTCGACAACGCGGGGCGCATCAAGGGCGACGATGCGCCGCCCGGCCACGTGAAGCGCGACCGCGTCGATCTCGCCCCCGTGCAGCGCTTCATCGCGGGCGAGCCGCTGCCGATCCTCGGCGACGACCCGCGCAGCCCCGACGCACGCAAGGTCTTCAGCGCCGCGCCGCTGCAGCGTGCGGGGCAGCCGCCGTCGGGCTACATCTATGTGGTGCTGCTCGGCGAGGCGCACGACCGGCTGGCCGCGCGCGTGGACGCCGGCAACGTGCTGCGCACGACGCTGTGGTCGATGGCGCTCGTCGCGCTGCTCGGCCTGCTCGCGGGCCTCACCGCGTTCAGCTTCATCACGCGCCCGCTGCGCCGGCTCACGGACGCGATGCGCCGCTTCGACGCGAACGGCACGCCCGACACGCAGCCGCCGGTGCCGCGCTCGCGGCCGGGCCGGCGCGGCGACGACATCGTCGTGCTCGAATCCGCGTTCGCGCAGATGGCCGACCGGATCGGCGACCAGTGGCGCGCGCTGACGCATCAGGACCAGCAGCGGCGCGAGCTGATCACGAACATCTCGCACGACCTGCGCACGCCGCTCACGTCGCTGCACGGCTACCTGGAGACGCTGTCACTGAAGGCCGATACGCTCGCCGACACCGAACGGCGTCGCTACCTGTCGATCGCACTCGCGCAGAGCGCGAAGGTCGGGCGGCTCGCGCAGGCGCTGTTCGAGCTCGCACGCCTCGAATCGGGCGGCGTGCAGGCCGAGCGCGAGCCGTTCTCGCTCGTCGATCTCGTGCAGGACGTGTTCCAGAAGTTCGAGCTGACCGCGCAGGCGCGCGGCGTCGCGCTGCATGCGCGGATTCCGGCGCGGGTACCGGTCGTGTCGGCCGATCTCGGGATGATCGAGCGCGTGCTGACCAACCTGCTCGACAACGCGCTGCGGCACACGCCTGCGCATGGCGAGGTCGAGGTCGCGCTGGAGCCGCGCGGCGACCGCGTGCTCGTGACCGTGGCCGATACCGGGGAAGGGATTCCGGCGGCGCGGCGCGAAGGGTTGTTCCAGCGGCCGCAGCGGCCGATGAGCGGCGGCGCGGTGACGAGCGGCGGGCTCGGGCTGCTGATCGTGCACCGGATGCTGGCGCTCAACGGCAGCAGTATCCGGCTGGTCGACCGGCCCGGGCGGGGGGCGGTGTTCGAGTTCGCACTGGCGGTGGCCGCGCCCGCGACCGGCGACGGGCGCTGAGCGCGGTCACTGCTCGCGCTCAGCCGCCGCGCTTGTTGCGCCGCACGTCGCTCGGCGTCATGCCGGTCCAGCGCTTGAACGCGTGGCGAAAACCCACCGCATCGCTGAAGCCGAGCGTCGATGCGATGTCCTCGGTGCTGAGCGTGGTCGTGCTGAGATAGTCGATCGCGAGCGCCTTGCGCACGCTCGCCAGCAGTTCGCTGTACGAGGTGCCTTCGGCTTCGAGCTTGCGGCGCAGCGTGCGCGACGTGATGCAGAGGATCGCCGCGATCGCATCGATATCGGGGAATTGTCCGGGCGTGCGGGTGAGTTCCTGGTACACGCGCCGCGTGACGCCGGCCTGGCTGCGCAATTCGTCGAGCAGGCTCGCGCAGTGCGACGACACCTGCGCGGCGGTAATCGGATTCGCGAGCTGCGGCGCGCGCGCGAGCCACGCGGCCGGATAGCTGAGCACGTGATGCGGCTGGTCGAACGCGATCGGGCATTCGAGCGCATCGCCCAGCAGCGCCGCGTGCGCCGGCTGCGGCTGCGCGAACTGCGCGCGCGCCGGCACGCACCACGCACCCATCACGTCCTTGATGATCGTCACGTGCAGCGCGAACTGCATGTCGATCAGGAAACGGTACAGCGGCTCGTCGAGATCGGGCAGCGCGACTTCGTGCCGGTCGGGAAACAGCCACGACGCGGTATCACCCTGTTCGACCCAGCGGATCGCGAGCATGCCGTTCGCGAGCCGGTGATATTTGACGGCCGATTCGAACGCGTGCGCGAGCGATTCCGAGCACAGCATCGCGTAGCCGTACATCCCGTAGCTCGACACGTGCAGCCGGTGGCCGACGCGCACGCCGAGATCGGAGCCGTCGTAGCGGCCGATGGCATTGCGCGCGGCCGTGAGGAACTGCAGCGGCGACGTGAGCGTGAACGGGTCCGCGACGGCGGCCGGCGTGAGGCCGGTACCGTCGAGCACCGCGACCGGGTCGATGCCGGCTTGCGCGGCCACGTCGAGCAGCACGGCCAGCTTGGCCGGCGTGAAGCGCTGCTGGCGCAACGCGTGGGCCGGCTCGAGGTCCGGCAGGCGGGCTGCGCGGGCGGTCGTCGGGTTCAAGGGCACACTGCGCGGCATGGGAACATCCTGCGTCCGAATCGATATCGTTTACGGCACGCAATTCTGCTCGGGATCGGTCCCATGCGCCACAGGGTTCACCCTGACGATCACGCGACAGGATCACGCGACAGTCGATGCGCGAGCGCGCTCAGCCCCGCTAGGGCCTGTTCACGCTAATAACGGGCTTGCGCTGGCCCCCAGAAGGGCCGAGCGCAAGGATTGCGACGACCAACGGAAGTCCCCGTGGGACGAAGCGAATACTCGACGTATTCGCGAGGAGCATGACGCGGCGATCGGCCCTTCTGGGGGCCAGCCCCACGAACGAATTTTTCTAAACAGGGGAACGTGCCTTTCCGCCCACATTGCGGCATCGTGCGTCGCTTGTTTGGCACGGCCAAACGGCGCTCCTTACTCCTTGCACTGCGAGCGGAAAGGCACGTTCGCAAGCCCGTTATTAGCGTGAACAGGCCCTAGTCCGCGCGCGTGCGCAGGATCGCGTCGGCGAACTCCACGAACCCGCTGCCGCCCGGGCCCTGCGTGATCCAGCGCGGCAACGCGGGCAACTGCCGCAGATACTCGACCACGGTGCTCATGCCGGCCGTGTGCGTGAAGTAGCCGAACATCGGCGCATCGTTGGTGGAGTCGCCGGAATAGGCGACACAATCGCGCGCCGCGCCGGCGCCCGCATCGACACCGAACGTGTCTGACAGCACGCGCAGCGACATCGACAGCTTGTCGTACCCGCCGACCCACCCGATGATCCACAGGTTGTTGATGGTCGCGTCCGCGCCGGCCTCGACCAGCGCGTCGCGGATTCGGTCGTCCTGGTCGCCGCCGGTGCGGGCGTATGCGAGCGACGTCAGCCTGAAATCCTGGTCGTCGGCGGGGCGGGCGGCGGGGACGGCGGCCTCGACCTGCCGCGCGATGCGCCGGAGTGCGTCGCGCGCGCCGGCGAGCGCATCGTCCGCATGCCAGTACCGGCGTTCGACGCCGTGCCCGTCCGGGCCGCGCCGGATGAAAAGGCCGCCGTTCTCGGCAATCACGCCGTCGACCGGCCACATGCGCGCCATCTGGTCGCACCAGCCCGCCGGCGCGGCCGTCACCGGGATCACGCGGATGCCGCCCGCCTGCAGGCGTTCGAGCGCCGTGTAGGTGCGGGCGGACAGGCGGCCGCGATGGGTCAGGGTCTCGTCCATGTCGGTCAGCAGGAAGCGGACGGACGAGAAGGTGTCGGCGGGGGCCAGGGAAAGCGGCTGCATGGTTTCGACAGCGGAATGACAGGCGTCGATTATGAAGAAGGGCGCCCGGCCGTGCCATGCCGCTTGCTGCTTTGCAATTCGTGCCGGGGAATAAGCGGTTTCCCGCGCCGGCCGGCGAAGTTGTCTGGACAAGCGTGCACGCCCGCGTGTCCGTTTCGATCATCTTTTCGGCCGCCCGGATCATTTTCAAAGCGGCCCGCACGGGCGATAGTCGCCGGTCAGGCGACGGCCCGCGCTTCTGGCGTGCAGGCCGTCGTGCGAACGGCGCGCGGCCGGCGCGCCGTCCCCCGTGGAGTGAGACATGACGAAGAGACACTGGACCGGGTCGTATGGCTCGATCCCCGCCGAGATCGATCCCGATCGCCATCCTTCCGTAAGCGCGCTGCTGGACGACGCGATGCACCGTTTCGCCGATCGTCCGGCGTTCCATTCGTACGGCCGCACGCTCACCTATGCCGACGTCGACCGCCTGTCGACGGCGCTGGCCGCTTATCTGCAGCAGGTCGTGGGCGTGCGCAAGGGCGATCGCGTGGCCGTGATGCTGCCCAACGTGCTCGCGTTTCCGGTCGCGTTCGTCGCGGTCGCGAAGATCGGCGCGATCCAGGTCAACGTGAACCCGCTCTACACGGCGCGCGAGCTCGAGCATCAGCTCAACGACGCGGGCGTCGAAGTCGCCCTGGTGTGCGGCGGGTCGATGGGCACGTTCGCCGAGGTGGTCGGCGGCACGCGCGTGCGTACCGTGCTGAGCGTCGGGCGCGGCGATCTCGGCGTCGTCGATGCGCCGGCCGGTGCATGCGACGCGCTGCCGCCCGGTTCGATCCCGCTCGCCGACGCCATCGCCGCCGGCGAATCGCTCGCGTTCGAGCCGGTGCCGCTCGGCGGCGCGGACCTGCTGCTGCTGCAGTACACGGGCGGCACGACCGGCCTGTCGAAGGGGGCCGCGCTGTCGCACCGCAACCTCGTCGCGAACATCGCGCAGTTCGGCGCGATCGTGCCGGCCGCGCGCGAGCCGGGCGAGGAGGTCGTCGTCACGGCGATCCCGATGTATCACATCTTCGCGCTGACGGTGAACTTCCTGTCCTACTTTGCGATCGGCGCGCAGAACTGGCTGGTCGCGAACCCGCGCGACATGGACGGTTTCATCGACGTGCTGAAGGCCGCGCGGCCGACGGTGTTCGTCGGCGTGAACACGCTGTATGCGGGGCTCGCCGGCCATCCGCGCCTGACGGAAGTCGACTGGTCGCGGCTGAAGCTGTCGGCCGGCGGCGGCGCGGCCGTGATCGACGTGATCTCGTCGCGCTGGAAGGCGGTGACGGGCAACTTCATCCGCGAGGGTTACGGGCTGTCGGAAACGTCGCCGGTCGTGTCGTTCAACCCGCAGTCGATCGACACGTTCACGGGCACCACGGGCCTGCCGCTGCCGTCGACCGACGTGAAGCTGCTCGACGACCAGGATCGCGAAGTCGCGATCGGCGAAGCCGGCGAAATCTGCGTGAAGGGGCCGCAGGTGATGAGCGGCTACTGGCAGAAACCGGACGCGAATGCGGCCGCGTTCACGACCGACGGCTATTTCCGCACGGGTGACGTCGGCGTGTTCGACGAAGCCGGTTTCCTGCGGATCGTCGACCGCAAGAAGGACATGATCATCGTGTCGGGCTTCAACGTGTACCCGAACGAGGTGGAAGCCGTCGCGACCGCCATGCCGGGCGTTGCCGAATGCGCGTGCATCGGCGTGCCGGACGCGCGCACGGGCGAGGCCGTCAAGCTGTTCGTCGTGCTGGCGCAGGATGCGTACGTCTCGGAGGAGCAACTCGTCGCGCATTGCCGCGCGAGCCTCGCGGCCTACAAGGTGCCGAAGCTGATCCGCTTCGTCGACCGCCTGCCGAAGTCGACCGTCGGCAAGATCCTGCGCCGGGAACTCAGCCGCACCGACTGATGGCGTCGGCGCGCCGCGCAAGGCCCGGCGCGCCCCGGGCCCGGAAGGCCCCGCGCGGGCCGCTCAAGTACAATGCGAGCGGTTCGACCGACGGGGACGCGATGACCGGTTCAGATGCACTTTCCGCCCAGCCCGGGCCCGGGCGGGCGCTGCCTTCGCCGAGCGCGACGGTGCCGATCTCGCTCGTCAACGGCTTCCTCGCGAGCGCGGGCGTGCAGCGCGACGTGGTCGAGCGCTACCTGCGCGGGGCCGGCATCCCGATCGAGCTGCTCGGCGAACCGCATGCGCGCGTGACGGAGGAGCAGTTCTCGACGCTGTACCGCACGCTCGCGATCGACCTCGACGACGAGATGCCCGGCATCTTCTCGCGCCCGCTGCGCGGCGGCACGCTGAAGTACCTGTGCCTGAGCCTGCTCGACGCGCGCAACCTCGAAACGGCGCAGCATCGTTTCGGGCAATTCTTCCATATCCTGCTCGACGATTTCTTCGTCGAATCGAAGCGCGACGGCCTCGTCGCGCAGGTGCTGCTGCGCCCGAACGACGCGATCGGCCCGATCGGCGCGCTCGGCCAGGAGCTGATGCTCAAGCTCGTGCACGGCGTGTGCTCCTGGCTGATCGGGCAGAAGATCCCGCTGTTGCAGATCGAGTTCGCGTGCCCGCGGCCGCGCCATGCGGTCGACCACCTGTATTTCTTCACCGGCTCCGTGGCGTTCGACTGCGAGCGCACGCTGATGCGCTTCAGCGCGGACTACCTCGATGCGCCGATCCGGCAGAGCAAGCGCAACCTGCGCAAGTTCCTCGCGCGCGCGCCCGGCGACTGGATCTTCGAATCGTTCAGCGAACAGCTCGTGTGCCATCGCGTGCGGCAGTACCTGTCGGCCGCGTTGCCCGACCTGCCGGTGATCGACCAGGCGGCCGAGCACCTGCATTGCTCGGTGCGCACGTTGAGCCGCCACCTGGCCGCCGAAGGGACGACGTTCCAGGTGCTCAAGGACGAACTGCGGCGCGACATCGCGATCCAGCGGCTGACCGACACGCCCGACACGATCGCGGCGATCGGCGCCGACATCGGCTTCGACGATCCGAGCGCGTTCCATCGCGCGTTCCGGCACTGGACGGGGAGCACGCCGGGCACTTACCGGCGGCGCGCGTAGCGCATCGCTTCAAAGGTTCAAGGGTCAAGGTAGCCGGTTCCCATAACCGGCTCCCTTCGCGCGCTCCCATGGATGGCTCCCATCGGCGGGATGATTTACGAATCGGCGGGACAGGCGGGGCGCCCGCTGCCGAAGCTGCGCACAGTGCTCGCAATCCGGGCGGCGAACTGCCCGATCATGCGCTGCTGCACGCGCACCATGTCGGCATGACTTCCAGGGGCGGCCTCGTCGAGCCGCGTGCTGCACGAAATGCGCGGGCCCGGCATGTCCTGCTGCACGCCGACGACCCAGTCGGCTTCGAACTGGGCCCGGCTCCCGGGCCACGCATCGAAGCGGCGCACCTGCGTGCGGATGCTCATGACGGTCTGGTTTGACGGGCGCGGCAGGCCGGTGACGTTGCGCGCGCCCAGCTGCTCGACGAGCGCCGACGAAAGCGCCGCGCGCAGCTCCTCGCCGAGCGGGGCGATCCAGCGTTCGTTGTCGAGTATCACCGCGGTGCCCGCGCCGCTGCGAACGACCATCTGCTGCTGGTCGAGCTGGGCGGGGATGCCGACCGGCAACACATTGATCGCGAGCGGCGCGGTGCCGCGCGCGGCCGTCGCCGTCGCGGACGTGGCCGGCGAGACGAGCGTGTAGTAATGCACCGGGTTCGACGCGCACGCGGTCAGCGCGATGACGGCACCGGCGCCCAGGGCGATCGTCCTGGCGCGAATCGGGAAGCTCATGGTTGTCGTGGCTCCTGCTGGACAGGCGGGGTTGAAGTGTCGGCCGGCGCGAGCGGTGCATGATCGGCCCCGGTTCCCCGGAGCAGCGATTCGGGACGGCGGCCCAGCATGTCCGTCAGCGTGCGCAGCGATCGCGCGGTACGCTGGACTTCGGTCAGCGTGTTAGCCAGGTTTTCCTGAAGCGGACCGTCCTCGGCGATACCCTGGCGCAACGCGCCGAACGTCTGGTTCGCCTGGTCGAGCGTGCGCGCCGTCGACGGCAGCAGCTGGCCGTTCACTTGCCTGAGCGTCGCGTCCAGGTTCGTCAGGCTGGAATCGACGTGCTTGCCGATCGATTCCAGCGGCATCTTGTTGATCTTCTCGACGATGTCGGCGATCTGCTCCGGCAGCTTGTCGAACGTGCTCGTGACGGTGGGAATGGTCAGCGGCGTCGCGTTGGCATCGAACGGCACCTTCGGCGCGTTCTTCACGAAATCGAACGAGATGTAGAGCTGCCCGGTCAGCAGGTTGCCGGTACGCGTCTCCGCCCGGAGCCCGTGCTCGACCAGGCCCGCGAGAAACTGGGCCGCGCGCGGATTGCCGTTGCCGTCGGTCTTCTGCAGTTTCTCGACGACGGGCCCGAGCCGATACGGATAGACCTTGACCATGACGATGGACTGGAAGCGCCGGGACGCACGGTCGAAGTCGAGCCGGGTCGAGACGACCGCGCCCATTTCGATGCCGGAGAATTCCACCGGCGCCCCGACCGCGAGTCCGCGCAGCGGCTGTTCGAAACGCAGCCGGATGAGCTGGGACGGGCCGTCCGGCGCGGCCATCGCGGCGGCTTCGTCGACGGCGAGCGTAAACAGCTTGCCGGCAGGGGCGGCCGTCGTGCCGCCGTCTTCCGGTGTCGCGAACGCGATGCCGCCGCCCACGATCGTCGCGACCGACTGGGTTTTCAGCTTCAGGCCGTTCGCGTCGAGCGAAAGATCCATGCCGCTCGCGTTCCAGAAGCGCGTATCGGTCGTCACCAGCCGGTCGTACGGCGCGTCGATGAACACCTGCAGGTTCATGTCGCGACTGTGCATGTCGAGCTTGTACGACGCGACGTGGCCCACCATCAGATGGCGGTAGTAGACCGGCGAGCCGATATCGAGCGAGCCGAGATCGGCGGCCCGCAACGCGAAGCTCGTCCCCGGCGTGCCGTTGATGACGGTCGGCGGCGTTTCGAGCCCGGTGTAGGCTTTGCGCGCCTTGTCGGAGCGGCCCGTGTCCATGCCGATGTACGCGCCGGAGAACAGCGTATCGATGCCCGATACGCCGCTCATGCCGACGCGGGGCCGCACAACCCAGAAGCGCGTGTCGTCGCGAATGAGGTTGCGCGCATTCTTCACGAACGAAACCGTCGCGACCACGTGTGAACTGTCGTCGCTCAGCGAAATGGCGGTCACGGTGCCGATCACGACGTCCTTGTACTTGACGGGTGTCTTGCCGGCCTCGAGGCCTTGCGCGGTGTTGAACGTGATCGTGATTTCCGGTCCGACGGACAACCACGCGTGGATCACCATCGACAGGCCGATCAGCGCCGCGACGAGCGGCACGAGCCAGACGAGCGAAAGCCGCATGCGGTTGCGTGACACGGGCGGGTCGTGGGGTTCGAGGCCTTGCGGGCCGGATGCAGGATTCATGCTTCTTCGGCGTCCCAAATGAGGCGTGGGTCAAAACTCATCGCGGACAGCATCGTGAGGATGACGACCATGCCGAAAAACAAAATGCCGGCGCGCGGTTCGATCTCGGACAGCGGACCGAACTTCACCAGCGCACAGATGATCGCGACGACCAGCACGTCCAGCATCGACCAGTAGCCGACCAGCTCGACCGCGCGGTACAGCACGGCCCGCTCGCGCATGGCCGACACGCTGCGCCGGCCGGTCGTGACGAGCAGCATGGCGATCGCGAGGAACTTCGTACACGGCACGACGACACTCGCGATGAAGATCACCGACGCGATGCCGTACGAGCCGGCTTTCCAGAACACCACGACGCCGCTGAGGATCGTCGATTCGCTGTGGCTGCCGAGCAGCGTGGTGCGCATCACCGGCAACAGGTTGGCCGGGATGTAGAAGATCAGGCTGGCGATCAGCAGCGCCCACGCACGCACGATGCTGTCCGGACGACGCGCGTGCAGCGCGGACCCGCACCGCGGGCAGTGTGCCGTTTCGGCGGCGTGCGGATGGGTGTCGGTTGTGGCGGATGCGTGCGCGCGGCAGACGAGGCCGCACGCATGGCACCCGACCATGCCCAGCTGACCGGCGCGCACGGGCAGGCTCACGGGCGGCCTCCGGCGGGTTCCACCGGTACGACCCGGTCCCATAGCTGGCGTGCGTCGTGCCCCGCGATCAGCAGGATCAGCACCATCAGCACGGCCGTGGCCCACAGGCCGGCGCCGGGAATGATCTGCATGAGGCTGGACAGCTTGATGATCGCGATGAGGATGCCGAGCAATCCGACCTCGATCATGCTCCATGGCCGCAGCGCGACGAGCAGCCGCATCAGCGGGCCGAACGCGGGCGCGCGACGCCCCGCACGGGCAAAGGCCAGCAACCAGATCAGCGTCGCGATCTGCAGGAACGGCACCACGACGATGGCGAAGGCCGTCGGAATCGCGATCGGCGCGGCGAAGCCGTGGGCCAGCGCGAGCGCGGATTGCCACAGCGTGGCTTCGCTGTGCAGCCCCTGCACGCCGATCCGCATGATCGGGCAGAGGTTGGCGATCGCGAAGACCACGCCGGCCGCGACCGCCAGCGCGAGCCACCGGTCGATATCGAGCCAGCTCGATCGAAACAGCACCGCGGAACACCGTTCGCAACGCGCGACCTCGTGAGGCGCCAGCGCGCGGCGTCGGTAGATGCTGTCGCAATGCTCGCAGGCGATCAGGGTCGGAAACGTGTCCATGTGTTCGGGTGGCTCGCGCATGCGGATTCGATGACTTGCTTCGCAGTGTGTGTGGCGTCGATGGACGTTGTTGTGCGGTTCGATGGAGAAACGATGGAGCCGCTATCGAAACGCGCAGGCCGCCGCGCGGCCTTGCCGGGGCGGCTTTCCGCGCGCGCACGATCCGTTACGGCAATGGCGAGCCGGGGTTCGACGGGAGCGCCATCGTTCGCCGGCCTTTCGACGAATCGAATGGGCAGCAGCGCCGTGCACGATGTCCGCCATCGAAGCGGGCGCGACGAACGACGCGAAGCCGTTGCCCCCGCATGCTCGTCGAGACGTGCATGACGCAACCCGATCTGCTGCGCGTAGCGGAGGTTCAGGCGAGGTCGTTTCACGAGGGCGGCGAATGCGCGCGGCGGGTTACGAACGCGTCCTGCGCGCCAGCTTGACGAGGTCGACGACCGTCGCGACCAGCCCGGCCAGCAGCACGGCGGCGAGCACCAGATAGCTCGGCGTCTCCCGGATCACGACCGCGATCGGGTTGTCGGTCGCGGGAGACGAAACGACGAGGATCAGGCCGTAGACGACGAACCATCCGGTCGCGACCGTCAGCACGACAGCAACCGTCAGGAGCCCGACGATCCGCGCAGCACGCAGCCGCGATCCATGATGCGGGTTCACTGGCTGCTGCGCAGCCGGTAGCCGACGCCGCGCATCACCTCCGGCATCCCGGACGCGCCCGCGCATTCGAGCTTCTTGCGCAACCGGCTGATATGGCTGTCGACGGTGCGTTCCAGCGCATCGACGTCGGCGAGGCAGGCGTCGATCAGTTCGCCGCGCGTGAACACGCGGTTCGGCGAGCCGGCCAGGTGGGCGAGCAGCCGGAATTCGGTCAGCGTCAGCGCGATGCTGGTTTCCCCGCTGTCCGTGCGGACCGTGGTCAGATAGCTTTGCGTATCGATTTCGAGGTTGCCGACCTTGATGAAGCGTCCCGCGGCGGCGGTTTCCAGACGGCGCAGGATCGCCCGGATGCGCGCGACCACCTCGGCCGGGTTGAACGGCTTCGTGATGTAGTCGTCCGCGCCGAAGCGCAGGCCCTGCAAGCGATCGATTTCGCGGTCGAGCGCCGTGATGATGACGATCGGCGTGTCGCCGCGGCGGCGCAGTTCGACCAGGACTTCCCAGCCGTCCTTGTTCGGCATCCTGACGTCGAGCAGGATCAGGTCGGGTTTCAGCACGCGCTGCACGTCGAGCACGGCCTGGCCGTGACCGACGCGATAGGTGCGAAAGCCGTCGTGAGCCAGGTAGGCGTCGAGTATGTCGGCGATCTCCGGATCGTCTTCGGCAATGAGTATCAGAGGGTTCATCGGTATCACTGAAAGTGAACGTGACCTGCAGGCGGGCCGGCGGCGCGGCACGTGCGCCGCCGGACTTCACCGTGCGTTCGGGCGTCGCGAACGGATCGGCGACGACGCGTTGCTCAGTCGTTCGCCACGTTGTTGGCGGGAGGCACGTCGGTGTCGACCAGGCCGCCACCGAGCGCCTTGTAGAGTGCGACCGCGTTGCCCAGTTCGGCGTTGCGCAGATCCAGCAGGGCCTGACGCGCGGCATACAGCTGGCGCTGCGAGTCGAGCAGTTCCAGCCGGTCCTCGATGCCGGCCCGATAGCGCAGGTTCACGAGATCGGTACGGCGCTCGGCGCTCTTGACGACGCGGTTTTGCGCATCGATCTGCCGGGTGAACGTCTCGCGCCCGGCGAGGCCGTCGGCCACTTCGCGGAACGCGGTCTGGATCGCGCGTTCGTATTCGACGACCGCGCTGGACTTGCGCACTTCCGCGAGATTCAGTTCGGAACGCAGCCGGCCGCCCTGGAAGATCGGCAACGTGACCTGCGGCGCGAAGCTCCACACGTTCTGGCCGCCGGCGAACAGGCTGCCCAGCCCCGGGCTCAGGAAACCGATCGACGACGTCAGCGACAGCCGCGGGAAGAACGCCGCGCGCGCCGCGCCGATGTCGGCGTTGGCGGCGACGAGGTTCTGCTCGGCCTGCTGGATGTCCGGCCGGCGGTACAGCAATTCCGACGGCAGGCCGGCCGGCAGTTGCGTCATCACCGGCTGGCGTTCCAGCGACAGCGGGTCGGGCAGGTCTTTCGGCAGGTCGGTGCCGACCAGCAGCCGCAGCGCGTTGCCTGCCTGCTCGACGGCGCGCGAGCGCGCTTCGAGATCGGCGCTGGCGCTCGCGACCTGGCCTTCGGCCTGCGCGATGTCGACGCCGCTCGCCTGATCCGCGAGCTTGAGCCGGCGTGCGAGGTCGAGCGACTGGCGCCAGTCGTTCAGCGTGCGCTCGGACAACGCGCGCTGTTCCTGCGCGAGACGCTCCGCGAAATACGCGTTGGCCACGGAGCCGACGAGCGCGATCTGCACCGCGCGGCGGCCGTGATCGGTCGCGAGGTAGCGCGCGAACGCCGCATCGGACAGCGACTTCACGCGGCCGAACAGGTCGATCTCGAACGCGCTGACGCCGACGTTCACGCCGTACTGGTTCTGCGTCGTCTCGAAGATCGGCGGGTTCGATTGCGAGTCGGCCGGCGTGCGCTGGCGCGTGAAGCTCGCGCCGGCGGCGATCGACGGCAGGCGCGCGGAACGCTGGATGCCGTACTGTGCTTCGGCGGCCTGCACGTTCAAAGCGGCCAGGCGCAGGTCGCGGTTGTTCTCGAGCGCGAGCTCGATCAGGCGCTGCAGGCGGCGGTCGCCGAACATCGTGCGCCAGCCGAGATCGGCCGCGTTCGCGTGCTGGTCGGCCGCGGCAGCGGTCGTGTAGGCGGTCGGCACCGGCATCGCGGGCTTGACCAGCTTCGGGGCCATCGAGCATGCCGACAGCGCGAGGGCGGCGGAAACGGCCGCGGTAAGAATGAGCAATCGCATGGCATCAACCTTCTTGTTCGTGGGTCACGGTGGCGGGCTTCTTGCCGGATGCGCGCCATGCCGAGATGCGTTCCTGGATGCTCATCACGAACACGAAGAAGACCGGAACGAAGAAAATGGCCAGCACGGTGGCGGTGATCATGCCGCCCAGCACGCCGGTACCGATCGCGTGTTGCGTCTCGGAGCTGGCGCCGGAGGCGATGACGAGCGGCACCACGCCGAGCCCGAACGCGAGCGACGTCATCAGGATCGGGCGCAGGCGCAGCCTGGACGACTGCACGGCAGCCTCGATCAGCCCCATGCCTTCCTCGCGCAGCTGCTTCGCGAACTCCACGATCAGGATCGCGTTCTTCGCCGACAGGCCGATCACGGTAATCATCCCGACCTTGAAGAACACGTCGTTCGGCAGCCCGCGGAGCATCACCGCGCCGAGTGCGCCGATCAGGCCGAGCGGCACCACCAGCATCACCGACAACGGAATCGCCCAGCTCTCGTAGAGCGCCGCGAGCACCAGGAACACGACGATCATCGACAGCGCCATCAGCATCGGCGCCTGCGATGCCGATTCACGCTCCTGCAGCGACTGGCCGGTCCAGGCCACCGTGAAGCCAGGCGGCAACTGGGTTGCCAGGCGCTCCATCTCGGCCATCGCCGCGCCGCTGGAGTAACCGGGTGCCGGACTGCCGGAGATACGCGCGGCCGGGTAACCCTGGAAGCGCACCATCTGCAGCGGGGCTTCCGACCAGACCGGATGCACCACTTCGGACAGCGGTACCATGCCGCCGGTCGCGTTGCGCACGTAGAGTTTCATCACGTTATCGATCTGCATGCGTGCCGGGGCATCCGCCTGGATGATCACCTGCTGCATGCGGCCGGCGTTCGGGAAGTCGTTCACGTAGGTCGAGCCCATCGCGGCCGACAGCGTGTCGCTGATGGTCGTGAACGACACGCCGAGCGCTTCGGCCTTCTCGCGGTCGATGTCCAGCCGCACGCTCGTGCCGGCCGGCAGGCTGTCCGGATAGACGCCGGTCACCACCTTGCTTTGCGCGGCCAGTTCGAGCAGCCTGGTTTCAGCCGCCTTGAGCGCAGCGAAACCCTGGTTGGCGCGATCCTGCAGGCGCATCGTGAAGCCCGAACTCGTGCCCAGCCCGTCGATCGCCGGCGGCAACAGGCTCATGACCGTACCTTCGGTCACGCCGCCCGTCGCGGCCTGCGCGCGCATCGCTTCTTCCAGCGTGGACGAACCTTCGCGCTTGTCCCAGTCCTTGAGCACCGCGTAATTCAGTGCCGCGTTGGAGCCGAGGCCGGAGAAGCCGTAGCCGATGATGGAGATGCTCGACTGGATCGCCGGACGCGACGCGAGATGCTTCTCGAGGGTCTTGACCACGTCACCCGTGCGCTCGACGGTCGAATCCGCCGGGAGCAGGAAGCCGGTCATGAAGTAGCCCTGGTCTTCCTCGGGCAGGAACGACGACGGCAGCACGCGGAAGCCGAACACCAGCGCGACAGCGATCGCGACGAACAGCAGCATCACGCGGCCCGTGCGGCCGACCAGGCGGCCGACGCGCGTTTCGTACCAGTCCGTGAGGCGGTCGAAGCGACGGTTGAACCAGCCGAAGAAGCCGCGCTTCTGGTGATGGCTGTGGTCGACCGGCTTGAGCATCGTCGCGCACAGGGCCGGCGTCAGCGTAAGCGCAAGCAGGGCCGAGAACATGATCGACACGGCCATCGACAGCGTGAACTGCTGATAGATCACGCCAACCGAGCCGCTCGACATCGCCATCGGGAGGAACACGGCCGTCAGCACCAGGGTGATGCCGATGATGGCGCCGGTGATTTCCTTCATGGCCTTGATCGTCGCGTCCTTCGGCGACAGGCCTTCTTCCATCATCAGGCGTTCGACGTTCTCCACGACGACGATCGCATCGTCGACGATGATGCCGATCGCGAGCACCATGCCGAACATCGTCAGCACGTTGATCGAGAAGCCTGTCATCAGCATGACCGTGAACGTGCCGAGCATCGCCACCGGCGCGACGATCGCCGGGATCAGCGTGTAGCGCACGTTCTGCAGGAACAGGTACATCACCAGGAACACGAGCACCATCGCTTCGAGCAGCGTGTGAATCACCTTCTCGATCGAGATCTTCACGAACGGTGCGGTATCGAACGGGATCGAGTAGGTCATGCCGGAAGGCATGGTCTTGGCGATCATGTCGAGTTGCTCGCGCACGGCCTCCGCGGTCTTCACCGCGTTGGCGCCCGGCGCCAGCTGCACGCCGGCGAAGGTGGCGGGTTTGCCGTTCTCGCTGTTGACGAAGGTGAAGGACTGCGGGCCGAGTTCGACCCGCGCGACGTCGCCGAGCACGACCTTCGAGCCGTTCGCATTCGCGCGCAGCACGATCTTCGCGAACTGCTCCGGCGACGTGAGCTGGCCTTGCGCGGTGAGCGGCACCGTCACGCGTTGGCCCGGCAGTGCGGGCGCCGCGCCGAGGCTGCCCGGGGCGATCTGCACGTTCTGCTGGCTGACGGCCGTCGTCAGGTCGTTCATCGACAGGCCGTAGGTGATCAGCTTCTGTGGATCGACCCAGATGCGCATCGCCTGTTCGGAGCCGAACAGCTGCACCTTGCCGACGCCTTCGACGCGTCGCAAGTCCTCGACGACGTTGCGCGCCATGTAGTCGGCAAGCGCGTTTTCGTCGTAGCGGCCGCTTTCCGACTTCAGGCCGACAAACAACAGGAAGCCCGATGAGGCCGACTGCACGATCACGCCGTTTTGCCGCACGACGGGGGGCAGGCGCGGTTCGACCGACTTGAGCTTGTTCTGGACTTCGACCTGCGCCATCGCCGAATCGGTGCCGGGCTTGAAGGTCGCGGTGATGGTCGCCTGGCCGGAGGTATCTGCCGACGATTCGAAGTACAGCAGGTTACGCACGCCGGACAGCTCGCGCTCGATGAGGCTCAGCACGCTGTCGCTCATCGTTTGCGGCGTGGCGCCCGGGTAGGTGGCGGTAATGGTGACGGTCGGCGGCGCGACCGACGGATAGCGCGCAACCGGCAGTTCGGGGATGGCGATCAGGCCCAGCAGGATGATGAAGAGGGCGATCACCCACGCGAAGACCGGGCGCCGGATGAAGAATTGGGACATGACTGGAGGCTCCCCGTGACTCAGTGCGCGGCAGCGGTCTTGACCGCTTCAGGCGACTTCCATGCGGTCGCCGTGACGGCCGCGCCGTCGCTCAGGCGCTCCATGCCTTCGACGACGACCTTCTGCCCCGCCTGCAGACCCGACTTGATGCGGTAGCTGCGATGCGTCAGCTCGCCCACTTCGACGCCCTTCAGGTGCGCCTGATTCTTCGCGTCGATCACCCAGACCTGCGGTTTGCCGCCGGCGCGGACGATCGCCTGTTGCGGCACGGTCAGCGCATCGGCGTAGTGCGCGCGCGGGATGCGGGCACGCACGTACATGCCCGGCAGCAGCTCGCGCTTCGGGTTGTCGACCAGCACGCGCAGCAGCACGTCACCGGTACCCGGATCGACGTTGACGCCCGAGAACAGCATGCGGCCCTTCACGTCGTAGCGCGAGTCGTCGTCGCGCAGCACGTCGACCGGCAGCCCGTTTGCCGTGGTGTCCGGCTGCCCGGCGAGCGCGCCGCGCAGCGAATCGAGCGACGCGGCCGGCTGGCGGACGTCCACATAAACCTGGTCGATCTGCTGGATGCGCGCCATCGGCTGGCTGTCGCTGCTCGCGACGAGCGCACCCTCGGTCACGAGGGCCTGGTCGATGCGGCCCGTGATCGGCGCCTCGACGGTCGCGAACTTCAGGTCGAGCTGGCGGCGCGCGAGCGTCGCGCGGGCCTGTGCGACGTCGGCGGCAGCCTGGTCGCGTTGCGACACCGAATCGTCGTAGACCTGCCGGCTGATCGCGTCGGCTTCCACCAGCGGCTTGAGGCGGGTGGTCTGCACCTTGGCCCGTTCGAGCGCGGCTTGCGCACGTTGCAGGGCCGCTGCGGCCGTGTCCATGTCGGCCTTGAACGGCGCCGGGTTGATCTGGAACAGCGGCTCGCCCGCGCGCACTTCCGAGCCTTGCTCGAACAGCCGTCGTTGCACGATGCCGCTGACCTGCGGCCGGATCTCGGCGATCCGGTGGGCCGCGACACGGCCGGGCAGGTCTTCGGTCAGGTCGAGGGGCGCGGCCGCGAGCGTCATCGCCGCAACCGGGATGGCCGGCGCGGCGGCCTGCTGTTCGGAGGGCCCGCAGCCCGCCAGCATCGCTGCCACCAGCGCGCACACGGCGCCGTAGCAGGCTCGTTTCTGATTCTTCATGTGGACTCCATGGGACGCAGGCACCCGATGGCCCGCATTTTCGGTTCGCAGTGTGCGTGTGCCCGATGGAGTTTTTTGTGCGGAAAGATGGAGGTTTGATGGAGGCGGCGAAAGAATCGCGGAACGGCGATGCGGCGGCGGGCCGGGCCCGGAGGGGCGGGCTTTCGGAGGACCCGGCGGTGTGCGGAAGCGGGATGGGCGGCGCGGGAAATCCGCAATCCTCCGATGAAATGGCGGCGGCCGTGCGTTCCGGGTGCTGTTATTGCGAAGATCGCTTCGGCGCGGGCGGCGGGCACATCGCGCGACGCACGCGCACTGCCCGTTCAGCGGTGGCGGGCGTGAGCGCGAGGGCGCGGGGCGGCAGGCCGGCGCACGGGGCGTGTCGCCGGCTCGCCGGGAGATTCAGCACGGATCGGCATCGACGGAGCGTTGCGTAGCGGACGTCACGTCCTTCCGGTTCGGCGTCGCGATGCGCGGCGATGCGGGGCCGTCGGGCCAGCGCAGTTCAAACGACGTGCCGCCGTGTGCCGTCGGGCGACACGATGCCTCTCCGTCGTGCGCCTGCGCAATGGCCGCGACCACGGCCAGCCCGAGGCCGCTGCCGCCCTTCTGGCTGGACTGCGCGTCGTCCACGCGCCGGAAGGCATCGAAAATCCGGGCCGCGCAATCGGCCGGGATGCCCGGCCCCTCGTCTTCGACCAGCAGGCGACACGCGCCGTTTTCGACACGCGTGTGGATGCGTATCGCGCCGGGTACCGCATAGCGCCGCGCGTTCTCCAGCAGCGCAAGCAGCGCCTGGCGCATCCGGAACGGGTCGCAGCGCATGGGCCGCGTATCGAGATCGAGCACCATGTGCTGGCCGGCCGCGGTCAGTGCATCCTCGAACATCTCGACGACCGCGTGGATGTGCGTCGCGAGATCGGTCTCCTGGATGCTGACGCTCAGATGCCCGCTTTCGGCGAGGCTGATCACGCGGAGATCCTCGATCAGGCGCGTCAGTCCTTCCGCCTGGGTCAACAGGTTCCGGAACAGCGCCTCGCCCGGCTGGAAGACGCCTTCCGCCAGCCCCTGCAACCGCCCGCGCAGGACCGTGACCGGCGTGCGCAGTTCGTGCGCGATCGCGGCATTCCAGAATGCCTGTTCGTCCGTCATGCGCTGCAGCTGGGCCGCGAGTGCATTGAAGTCGTCCGCGATCAGCGCGGCTTCGCGCATCGATCGATCGCCGGCGACCGCGCGCGCGGTCAGGTCGCCCTTGGCGACGCGACGAATGCTGTCCGCGACGGAGTTGAGCGGCACCAGAATCCGGTGCGCGAGTCGAGCCGACACGACGACCGCGAGTGCCAGGCCGGTCACGATGGTGATGCCCAGCCAGATCCACTCGGGGTTCGACGGAAACCAGCCCGCCTGATTGCAGACCTCGCTCCAGTGCCGGAGCATCACGTAGTAGAACGCATAGATCATCAGCACGACGATCAACGTGATGCCGAGTGCCAGCTCCGTCATCGATACCGCAATCTTGCGGCCCAGTCCTCCGAGCTTCATTTCGTGCTCCCAAGCGTGGCATTGCGTCGATTCACGACGGGAAGGTGGCGCGGTCGGATTGCGTTGGCGTCGGGGGAAGGGCATGACAGGGGCGCGCGAGCGGTGTGCCGGCCGGGGGCTGCCGCTGTGGCGCGGAGGGCGGCGGCGCGCGTCGCGCGGGACGGTATGGATTCTTCAGTCATGGTGTCCGCTTTGTCTTATTGCTATTTCACGCCATCGAATCGCAATGTTACCGCACGAAATCGGCCACCGGACGACACGATGGTTCGGCATGGGTTGGGATGCGATCGCCACCGGCGTTGCGGCGCGGCGCGGGTCGTCAGGCGTGCTGCGCCGTTGGTTGGCGCCCGCTGATTGCCCGATGCTTCCCCGCGATCCAGGTGATTTCGAGGCAGGGGAATACCCTGCTTTTTTTCGTGTTCAATTGTTATGTATCATGACCTACAATGGTCAACGTTTTCTATAAGCGGAATGCCCTGTCCCGCTCGATCCGGCGGGGTTCGGCGGAAGGATCGAGGAAGTGTGGGGGCCGCCGACGGTTCGAACAGGAAGCATGAGCACACCGATGGGCGTGCGCCATCGCGTCGGGCGAGCGTTCATCCGGAGAACCAACGAAGCATCGAACCGAATCGGTACAGGAAGTTTCATGATGGATTTCAGATCTCCCGACATCGCGTTGTCCGTTGCCTTGCTCGCGTGGGTGACAGGCACCTATGGCATGAAGTTCGTCCGGATGCGCAACCCGTTGCTCGGGGCCGCCTGGTGGGTCGTTGCGGCGTCCGCCGTCAACGCGCTGATTTTCATGGCGACGGGCTGGTCAGGCTCGTCCGGCGTGGCGCACTTCCTGGACATGTTCACGAGAGGGTTCGGCATCCCGGTGATCGCGGCTGCCGGCATGATGGCCGTCACGCACGAATACAGGCCGATGGCCCAGCAGGTCGTGATGTTGCTCGGGATGGCCGTGGTGGGAACGATGGCGCTGATGACGCTCGAGTTCGTCGATGTCGTCCTGCCGTATTTCCATGTGGCGATGTGGGTGTTGCTGGCGCTCTATCTGGTCTATTTCGTCGCGCGGCTGTTGCGCGCCGGGGAACCGTTGCATGCGATGACGACGGCGCTGGCACTCGTGCTGTCGCTGGTCGTCGCGTACGTCGACGACCTGTACGGGCTGCCCGGCGACGCGCACGGTGCCGTATCCGGTTTTCCCGTGCTGGCGCTGCTGACGTGGTCGTATTTCGCGGTCGCGATCTATTACGCGTACTGCGCGCTCGAACGGAAGCGTCATGTCGAAACGGCCGGGGCCGCCGGCATGATCCGGTGGCGTGAATTTACCTCGTTCGAATAGGAATCCTGAGATGAATGAGGGTCTTGAAGCGCATGAAACTCACGGCGCGGATCAGGCCGGACAGGCGGTGAAGCCGACGCCGCGGCGCGGCAGGAAACGCGACGGCGAGTCGCGGGAGCGCCTGCTGCTGGCGGCACGCACGATCTTCGCCGAAAGGGGATATGCGGCGGCGAGCATCGAAAGCATTGCCATCGCGGCGGGCTATACGCGCGGCGCGTTCTATTCGAATTTCGGCGACAAGACGGCCGTGCTTCTCGAGTTGCTCAGGCGCGATCACGAAGGCGTCGAACATGAACTGATGCGCGTCGTCGAGGCCGCCAGCGACCGCGAGGTGATGGAGCGCGCGATGCACGCGTACTTCAGGCAACGCTATCGGCAGCCGGACGCCTGCGTCATGTGGATGGAAGCGGCGCTCCTGTCCGTGCACGACCCGTCGTTCCGCGTTCAATTCGCTGCATTCCTGAACGAGCAGCGAGGCCGGAGCCTGGCGTGCGCCGGTGTGCGGTTGCCGTTGCCGATCGAGTTGCTGACGCTCGGCCTGACAGGGCTGGGCGACGACGTGTTGCCGGACGGCGCGAGCGGACGGTGGCACCTGACCGACGCATGGGTCGACGCGGCGGTGGCGCAGGTGTTCGCGAGTAGCCCGTGCGACGAGACGATGGAATGACCGCGCGCTCGCCGCGTACCGGTGCAAGGACAAACTGACGAGGACGGAAGGAACATAAAAATGAATCGCAAACCCAGGCCGGATGCCCAGACCCGGCGCAACCTGCTCCGCCTCGCAGCGGTGGGCGCGGGGTCGCTCGCGGCCGGCGGAGTGTCGCTCGCGCAAGCGGCCGGCGCAGTCGCCGGGAACGACGGCGTGCTCGACGTCGCGATTATCGGCGCGGGGCTCGCGGGGCTGACCGCCGCGCGCGACCTGAAGCGTGCCGGATGTGAGTCGTTCGTCGTGCTCGAGGCGCGCGATCGCGTCGGCGGGCGAACCTACAACCACGACCTCGGCGGCGGGAGAATTTCCGAGGCGGGCGGGCAGTGGTTCGGCCCCGGCCAGACGGCGATCGTCGATCTCGCGCGCGAACTGAACGTCGATACGTTCGACACGTACTACGCCGGCAAGACGGTGTATCTGGCGGACGGTGCGCGGGTGACCCAGGACACGCAGGGTACGGTGGGCGGCAACGGCACGATTGCGGCCCGGCTCAACGCGATGGCGAAGAACGTGCCTTCGGCGGCACCGTGGAAAGCGCCAAATGCGGCGGCGCTCGACAAGCTGTCGCTGGGCGCGTGGCTCGCGCAGCAAGGCCTGACCAACGAGGAGAAATTCTCGTTCAGCCTGGCGGCCCGGTTGTCGCTCGGCACGGCACCGGCGCAGCTCGGCTTGCTGCACTACCTGGCGACGATCAACAGCGCGAACAGCGACTACGACCAGCTCGAGTCGATCAAGGGGGGCGCGCAGGAATCGCGTTTCGTCGGCGGTTCGCAGGTGCTGAGCATCAGGATGGCGGACGAACTGGGCGAACGGGTGAAGCTGTCCTGCCCGGTGCGCAGGATCGCCGGCTGGAATCGCGAGGTCGTCGAGCTGCATACCGACCAGGGTGTCGTACGTGCGCGCCGCGTGATCGTCGCGTTGAATCCGGCGCTGTGCAACCAGGTCGTGTTCGACCCGCCGCTGCCGGACGGTCGCGCGCAGTTGCAGCGCCTGTGGCCCGCGTACGCGCCGATGCGCAAGACGGTTCACGTCTACGACCGGCCGTTCTGGCGGGACGACGGGTGCAACGGGCAGGTCATCCCGGTCAACGGCCCGCTGTTGTGGGCCTATGACAACTCGCCGCCGGACGCGTCGATCGGCGTCATCAACGGCTTCATCGCACCGGGCGCGCTCGCGAGCGACGCGAAGGTGGCGGAACGGACGCTTTCCGCGATCTATGCGCAGGCGCTCGGTGACAAGGCGCTGCGCCCGACGCAGTTCCACGATTACGACTGGGGCAAGGTGGATCCATGGTCGCTGACCTGCATTCATCCGATTCCGCCCGGCTTCTGGACGAAGTGGGGCGAGTACCTGCACCCGCCGGCGGGGCGGCTGATCTGGTCGGGAACGGAGACGGCCGACATCTGGGCCGGTGCAATGGATGGCGCGGTGCGTTCGGGGCATCGCGCCGCACTGCAGGTTCTGGGTGCGCTCGCGCATCGGACGACGGAGGCTTGAGTGAAGCGAGCATGGATCATCGGTGTTGTCGTGGTCGCTGCCGTGTCGGCGGCCGGTGTGCTGTTCGGGCCGGATCTGTACGGCTATTACCGCTTCGGGAAAGCGCTGGACGGCGAGGCCGACACGCTCAAGGCCGATGCCGGCCCATGGCCGCAGCCGCAGGAGACGTGTTTTATCTGTCACGGCCCGCGCGGACAATCGGGTAACGGCGGATATCCGGCGCTGTCCGGCCAGCCGGCGGCCTATATCGAGGCCCAGTTGCGCGCGTTCGCCAGCGGCCGCCGGCCGGACCCGTACATGGGGCCGCTTGCGCGCGGCATGGACGAGAAGCAGATGAAGCTGCTGGCCGACTATTTCGCGCGCCAGGCGCCGGTCCAGAACGAGAAGATCCGCGTCGACGCGGCGCTCGCCGCGCGCGGCATGTCGGTGGTTCAGACGAGGAGCTGCGTCGCATGTCATGGCGCGGGCCTGACGGGCAACGAGCGCGCGCCTCGCCTCGCAGGGCAGGGCGAGGCGTATCTCGCGGGCCAGCTCGTCGCGTTCCGGGCGGGCAGGCGGCACGACGAGACGGGCGCGATGAACGGGGTGGCCGCCGCATTGTCGGACGAAGACATCCGGGCCGTCGCGCATTACCTGGCGGGTATCGCACCGACGCATGCCGCGGCCGCGACCGCATCGACGGATCATGCGCCGCGCCTCGCGAATCACGGCGAGGCGGATCTGGTGAAGCAGATCACGGCCATCAAGACCGGGTATCGGAACGATCGGGCCGATCCGGCCGATCCGGCCGGTGCGATGCATGCCGCTGTCGCCAGGTTGTCCGGCGACGACATCCGCGCCGTCGCGTACTACCTCGCCAACGTGTCTGCCGCGCGCGGCGGCGGTGGCGTCAGCGTCAGGTAACGCGGGGAGCGGAGCGGCTGCCCGTTGCGATCGCGCGGGCGGACGTCGGCGCCCGGGCGGAGCGCGCAGGCTCGTGGCGGCCCCGGCGGTCGCGATACGGTGAACGCCGCGCACGCGGCACCGGCGCCGCGACGAACGGTGGCAGCGGCGGCCGCCCGCCGCCCGGCGGCGCCCCGGATGGAAATTGGTGTCGGCATCGGGTATAGTCGTTCGCGACCGGCGAAACGCCGGTCCTATCACATCAGGAGGGCGGAAACGCCCGGATCATGACGGAAGCGATGACAGTGCCTATTGAGCAACCGACCCGGAAACGGCGCACGTCGAGTGCAGGACCCACCGGCGCGCAGCCTGAAGGCCTTCGGGCCCAGGGCGTTCGTACGCGCAAACTCATCGTGCGCGTGGCGAGGAAACTCCTGCTCGAGGGCGGTGCGCTGGAGTTTTCCCAGCGTGCGGTCGCGCAGCGCGCCGGCATCAGCGTCAGCAACCTCCAGTACTACTTCCCAACGCGGCTTGCCGTGCTGCGGGCAGTCATGGAGCCCGAGATCGAGGCGTACCTGAGCGCGCTGAAGCGCGCGCTCGAAAGCGGCGCGCCGCCGCGTGAAACGCTCGAGGCATTGCTCGGCATGGCGCTCGAGAATGCGAAGGACGTCAAGGGCACGGCCCTGTGGGCCCACTTCGTTTCGTTTGCGTCGATCGATCCCGAATGCGCGCGGCTGATCGACGAATGGTATGCATCCTTGACGCAAGCCATCGCCGCGCTCGTCCGTGCGGTGAATCCGGGCCTCAAGGCGGCCGACGGCGAGCACGTCGCGATGCTGCTCGTCGCGATGGCCGACGGGCTGGCGCTCCAGTACACGATGGGGCGGCAGACGGAGGGGCTCGATGCGAGGTTCCTGGCGTCGGCGTACTCCCTGGTGGAGAGCAAGGCGCCCGGCGGCAAGAGCCGGTAGCAGTCGCGGCCCAGCCAGGTGACACAGGAAGACAGGGCATGTCCCTGTCTTTTTTCTTTTTTGCCCCGCGCGCATGATGCCGCGTGGCGGGCGCCACCTCCGGCGAGGGCGACGCACAGGGCGGGCATTCGGCTTGCCGGACGTGTGTCGCCGAGCGTTCCGCGGAATTTCGCGAGCTGAAGCGACTCCGCCACGAGCTGCCCGCTCGTATCCCGCAATTCACCATCGATGACCAGCAGGCCATTGCGGACGTCCTTCGTCACGAAGCGGGCGTGGATCGGCCCGGGGGCGGGAGCGGCCTTGAGGTGTGCCGCATAGTCGATCGTCGGCACCGATCCCCACTCGGCGCGATCGATGACGTTGTCGCTCGGCGGCGGGAACGCATCGGCGAAGAAGGCCAACGACGCGAGCGTCGGCGATGCTTCGTCATCCAGAGCAATCCATCCATCGATGATCGCGGTGTGTTCAGGCTCGCTGTTCCGCAATGCTCCGGGTGCGAGACGCAGGTCGAACTGCGAGATGAACGAGTGCATCGGATCGGGGATCGCCAGCGTGTCGATGCTCACGCACGCGCGATAAAGCGTGGCCGGCAGCTGCGGTCCCGCGCAATGCGTCGCCGTGGCGCCAGTTGTCTGCGAAAAGTCGGTGAACGTCGCCACGTAGAGCGCCTTGAGTGCGCTTTCCTGCATCAGCGACAACGTCGCGCGCGACAGGCTTTTCATCGATCTCAATTCGACGATGCGGGCCGTCGCGGGGCTGGAAACGGGATGGCCGAGAAAACTCGCGTTGATCGACAACAGGTCGGGGTGCGCGCTTCGGCGGGCAAGCGTCTCGGCCGCCAGCCTCGTGAGATAACCCCCGTTCGGATAGCCGAGGACGTTGAATCGCGACGAGATATCGACGGGTATTTCCGCGCAGGCGCCCGGCATTCCTGTTCCCATGAAGCCATGCCCCGTCGACGACACGGGGAATCGGATTGAACGGCACGCGCACCACGGCGCACGCGCGAGTCGCTACCGGGCACGGGTTGCCGTGAACCGGCGCGTGGATGCCGTACGGCGATGCCATCGCCGCCGGACCGATGCGATTTCTCGCGTGAATTCGTGACCGCGAGCATAGCGGGCACGTGCGTCACGCTGAAGTTTATTTTGTGAATCGGCCGGCATTCCCGCGATGAATGGTCTGCTTCGCAGCAGCGTCTGCAACCGCCAAAAAAATTCTCCAAGGCAGGGTAATCCCGTGTCTTTTCTTTATTTTGTTTGTATGTATCATGACCTACGTTTGTCACATATTCCTACAAATGGATTGCGTGGTTCGCCGACTTGCCCTGCGCCATGAGTGAGGCGGGAGCAGCGGCCGCATTCCGATCGGTCTGGAACGACGTGCCGAACGGGCCGCCTATCGTTCGTCATCCTGATTGACGGCTCCCGAGCGACTTTCATTGCAGTAGCCAAGACAACATGCCAAAGAAGTCTTTCCCCAATGGAGCAGCCGATTTGCGTCGGAGGCAGTGGCTCAAGTACGCGGGCGCGTCAGCCGCCGCCGTGGGCACGCTCGCGATCGGCGCGCGGCAGGCGAGCGCCGGCGAAGGCGGCACGTCCGGCATGCCGGTCGACGTGCTCGACGTGGTCATCATCGGCGCGGGGCTGGCCGGACTGACGGCCGCGCGCGACTTGCGACAGGCCGGTTGCGAATCGTTCGTGGTGCTCGAGGCGCGCGACCGAGTCGGCGGCCGGACACTCAACTACAACGTGGAAGGCGGATTTGTCACCGAGGTCGGCGGCCAATGGATCGGGCCGGGCCAGACCGCCGTCGCCGATCTCGCCCGCGAACTGGAGGTCGGCACGTTCCCGAGTTACTACGACGGCAAGACGGTCATCCTCGGCGGCGAAGGCCGCGCGACGGTCGACCTGAAAGGCACGTTCGGCACCGACGAAGCCATATCGTCGAAGCTCGGCAAGATGTCGCGCGACGTGCCGTCGGGCGCGCCGTGGACGTCGCCCCGGGCCGGCGAGCTGGACAGGATGTCGGTGGGCGACTGGCTCGTGACGCAGGACATCAAGCCCGAGGACCGGGTGGGTTGGGAGGGCTCGTGCACGCTGAGCGGCGGCGCTCCGCCGGTCAGTATGGGGCTGCTGCACTTCCTGTCGATGATCAATTCGGCGTCCTGCGACTTCACGCAACTCGATTCCATCAAGCACAGCGCACAGGAAACGCGTTTCGTCGGCGGCTCTCAGATCCTCTGCACGAAGATGGCCGGGCAACTGGGCGACAAGGTGCGCCTGTCGACCCCGGTGCGACGGATCTCCGGTTGGGACCGCGACATCGTCACATTGCATACCGATCGCGGAGAGGTGCGGGCGCGCAAGGTCATCATGGCCATCCACCCGGCCCTCTGCAACCAGGTGCAGTTCGAGCCGGCGTTGCCCGAGAAGCGGGCGTCGCTGCAGCGTGCGTGGCCCGCCCACTCGCCGGCGCGCAAGACGGCGATGGTCTATCGCCGTCCGTTCTGGCGGGAGAAGGGGCTGAACGGCCATGTCTTCCAGGTCGGCGGACCGATCATCTGGGCGTACGACAACTCCCCGCCCGGCGGCGAGATCGGGATCATCAATGCGTTCGTCCGGAACGCGCTGTTGCCGACGGACCGGAAGGCCGCGCAACACATCCTCACGGACATCTATGCACAGGCGTGGGGCGACGACGCGTTGTCGCCCGTGTCGTATCACGACCACGACTGGAGCCGCGCCGACCCATGGACGATCACGTGCGTGTCCGCGATTCCACCCGGTTTCTGGACTGCGCACGGCGAGGGACTGCATTTGCCGTGCGGCAATCTGATCTGGTCGGGAACCGAAACCGCGAACATCTGGGCGGGCTACATGGATGGCGCCGTGCGTTCGGGGCATCAGGGCGCCTTGCAGGCACTGAACGGCCTGCGCCGCGCATAGGAGAGCAATCATGAAAAAACGCATCTTGCTCGCCATTGCGGGGCTCGTCGCCGTATCGCTCGTCGTCTTCGGGCCGACGTTGCTGAATCTGTACCGCCTTCAACAGTTCGTGTCCGCGTCGGAAGAGGCGTACCGCGCCGACGGCGGACCGTGGCCGCACCTGACCGACACGTGCCTCGGCTGTCACGGCGTCAAGGGTACGTCGGCCGACCAGGGTTATCCGAGCCTGGCGGGGCAACCGGCGTCCTACGTGGCGGCCCAGCTTCACGACTTCGCGAGCGGCAAGCGTGTCAATCCGAACATGGCGCCGCTGGCGATGAGCCTGAGCGAGACCGAAATCAAGTCGCTGTCCGAGTACTACGCGCGCCAGCCGGCCCGCAGCAACCGCTACTTCGAGGCCGATCCGCGACAGGCGGCGCAAGGCAGGCAACTGGTCGAGAAGGGGGCGTGTGCCGCGTGCCACGGCGCCCGCCTGATGGGCCAGGCGCAGTTCCCGCGGCTGGCGGGCCAGGGGCACGACTATCTGCTGAAGCAACTGGAGGCGTTTGCAGCCGGCACGCGAACGGAAGCGACCGGCACGATGCAGCGCGTCGCCGCCGCACTGTCGCCGAAAGACCGCGAGGCCGTTGCTCAGTACCTGGCGAGTTTGAATCCGGAGAAGGAATGATGAACCGTATGCAATCGGAATGGAGCATTTGATCATGGACAGCAGAACGCTCGCACTTTGCCTCGCCAGCGCATTGCTGGCAACCACGACGGCCACTTACGGCTGGAAGTTTCTCAAGCGGCGCAATTTCCTGCTCGGGATCGAGTGGCTCATCGTCACGGTCTCTTCGACCAACGCGCTGATCTACTTCGCGACTCACTTCGAGCTCTCGGGGCTCGTGTCGCATGTCCTGGATGCGTTTTCCCGGGGCTTCGGGATGCCGCTCGTCGCCGTCGCGGGCCTGATGGCCGTGACGCGCGGCTACAGGCCGTCGGGCCGCCAGGATGTCGCGCTGTTCGCGATCTCCATCGTCGGCACCGCCGTACTGGTGTCCGGCGTGATCGCGAAAGTGCAGCCGTATTTCTATGTCGCGGCATGGGCGTGGCTGACGATCTACCTCGCGGGTTTCGTGCGGAAACTGCTGGCGGCAGGCGAGCGGTTCCATGCGACGACGACGACCGTCGCGGCGGTGACGTCGATGGCGATCGCGTGCATCTACGACTTCTATCCGATACCGGGAGACGAGCACAACGTCGTGCTCAATTTCTTCGTCCTCGCGCTGGTGACGTGGTCGTACTTGACGGTCGTGGTGTATTACGCCTATTGCGCGCTGGAGCGCGCAGGTCAGACGCATGACGCCAGCCGGTTTGGCTCGAACCGGAGCGGGGATCGTCGCCTCGCGTAAGCGCGTGGCGACGCGCATCGGAGCATTCGCGTCGATCGACGACACGCGCCGGAGATGGCTGTTGTGCCGTCGTGCCGCTCAGCGCCGCATCGCTTCCGCTATTCCGTTACTCACCGCGGCCGATCGAGCGCGTGAGCAACGGTGTTCCGGAGCGAGGCGAGTGCGGATCGGCCCTCGCGTATCCGCTGGCCTTCGTCGGACGGTGTCGACATCGATCCGGCGATGGCCTGCATGTCACGTTGTCCGGCGTGTTCCGGATGGCGGGGTGTCGGCTCGGCGCTGACCGCGACACGTGAAGGCCGTCGAACAATCGTCGGAGGAAAGAGGGGCGCGTGCCCTCGGTGTGCCCTTTCGGCGCGCGGGCGGGCACGCGGCCGTGATCGGCTTCGCATGCCAGGCATCCCGTTTTGTCCACGTATCGAATCCGTACCGGGAATACCCTCTCTTTTTATTTTCTTCTATCTTTATCATCATTACCTAACATTGTTACTCTGTTCCATGTTCGGAATGGTACAAGGCACCCGCAAGCAGGGCGGGGGCGAACCAACAGGAGGTGACCGATGGACGATGTCAAGCGCAAGGCTTTCGCGGAAGACGGTGCGATTCTGATCGAAGGCGTGTTGAACGAGGAACAGCTGGCCCAATGCCGGCTCGCGTTCGACTGGGGGATTGAAAACCCGGGGCCGATGGCGTCGAGTCTCCTCGACGGTACCGAATTCCGGTCGCACGTCGACAACGCGAATCCGTATGCGAAGGAACGGCTCGACGAACTGGTCGCCACGCTGCCGCTCGGTCGCCTGTTTGCCGACTTGTGGGGATCGGAGCACGTGTGGTTCTTCGCCGAGGAACTGTTCCTGAAGCGCGGCGGAAAGGGCGCACGCTCGTTGTGGCATCAGGACACCTCGTACCTTCCGTGGTCCGGGACGCACTTCGGCAACGCGTGGATCAGTTTCGAGGCCGTTCCCAAGCGCAA
Source organism: Burkholderia sp. ZZQ-2 (assembly GCF_050768715.1). NCBI lineage: Bacteria > Pseudomonadati > Pseudomonadota > Betaproteobacteria > Burkholderiales > Burkholderiaceae > Burkholderia > Burkholderia sp. ZZQ-2. The sequence goes on from NZ_LDVA01000196.1 coordinate 50,425, forward strand.
CGCGCTCGAGATTGTCCGGGGCTCGCATCGCGGCGTGCGTCACGACGGCACCACGTTCCAGAACGCCGACGATCCCACCGAGCCGCTGCATGGCGGCGGCGTCTGGCCGCGGATGCCGGACATCGAAGCCGAGCGCCGCGCCGATCCGGGCAAGTACGACATCCTCTCGTGGGCCACGAAGCCGGGCGACGTCCTGCTGCTTCATCCCGGCGTGCTGCACGGCGGCGGCGTGGTCGATCCGGCGTTTCCCGATCGCCACACGCTCGTGCTGCGCTTCTTCGGCGACGACGCCACGTTCAGCCCGCTGCCGGACAACAGCGCATCCGGTTTCACGCCGGCGGGCGTGCTGTTCGTGGACGAGCTCGCGTCCTTGAAGGCGGGCGACCCGTTTCGCGCGCCGTGCTTCCGTCAACTCGTCTGAATCCGGAGGATTCCAGTCATGGCAACAACCAGCAAGCGGCAACCGATCGTTCCACCCGGGTTCAAGGCGTGGTACGACACCTACCATTTCGCCCCCGCGACGCGTGTGGGCGACACGATCTGGGTTTCCGGCCAGGTCGGGATCGGCGCGGACATGCGGCCGGGCGACGGCGTGCAGGCGCAGGCGCGCATCGCGTTCGAATCGCTGAAGGCGATTCTGGTCGAGGCGGGCGCGAGCCTTGCCGACGTGGTGGAACTGACGACTTTTCATACGGATCTGCGCGCCGAGGTTGAAGCCTTCGCAGCCGTGAAGGACGAATACTTCCCGGATCGCTATCCGTCGTGGACGGCGGTCGGGGTGACGCAGCTCGCGTTGCCCGAGCTGTGTGTCGAAGTGCGGGCGGTGGCGGTGGCCGGATCCGGCGCCGCCTGACGCGGACGCCCGGCCGTTCGGGCGACCGGCGCGGCGTCGACGCAAGAGGGTGTTAGACGCCGCGGAATTCGGCGGAAGAATACCGACAATATTTCGCATTACTTACAACGTAGAACGCGTCGGCTCGGTGATGTCGAGCGTTTCACGGTCGCGGAGGTCGCGCGACGGCCTTCCGAGAAGCGGCGTGTCAGCCGCTCGAAACGGATTGAACGCCTGTCGCCCGTCAACCGCACAACCGGTGAATGAAAGCTGAGTCTCGGAAGGAGAACATGATGAAGAAGCACACGATCGGAACCGTGTCCGCAATCGCGGCTGCGTTTCTGGTGATGGCAGGCAGCGCGGTGGCTGACGACCTTACCTCCGCAGGCGCCGAACGCGGCGCGAGCAAGGACGGTTCCATTCCGGCCTTTTCCGGCAAGCAGGAGCCGCAGTCGGGCTGGGAATACGGCAAGACGCGAGGCGATTTCTGGAAACACCGGAACGAGAAGCCGCTTTATTCGATCGACGCCGCGAACGTCGACAAGTACGCGAGCAATCTGTCGCCCGGCCAGATCGCATTGGTCAAGCAGCGCAAGGGCTACCGGATGGATGTCTATCCGTCGCACCGCGAGTGCCAGTTGCCGGAATTTGCCGAGCAGAACACGAAGGCCAACCTCACGGCCGCGAAGCTCGCGTCGGATGGCGAAACGCTCGAAGCGGGCGTCTTGCCCGGCGTGCTGTTTCCCCAGCCGAAAACCGGCGCCGAAGCGATCCTGAACTACGAGAACCGGTATCGGGGTGTCGGTATCGAGTGGCCGCTGGTCGTCACGTCGATCTCGCCGCGTCCGGGCGGCGGCGAATGGATCGACGGGATCGGCCCGCAGGTCTTCTTTTTTCCGTCGGGCAAATCGGGCAAGAGCGGGCCGAAGGATGTCGACCAGCTCAGCCTGGCCGCCTATTTCTCGGCCACGTCACCGGCCGCGCTGGCGGGGCAGGCGTTCGTGCAGCGCCAGTATTTCAACAAGGACTCGGAAACCTACTACTACTTTCCGGGCCAGCGCCGCGTGAGACGCATGCCGGCCTATACGCATGACGCGCCGCTGATCGGCTTCGAGAACCAGTACCTGATCGACGAAGCCAACATGTTCAACGGCTCGATCGACCGGTTCAACTGGAAACTCGTCGGCAAGCGTGACCTGCTCGTTCCGTACAACGCGTTCGGCATGTACAAGTTCAAGAGCAAGCTGCACGACGTCGCGACCCCGGACGGCATCGCGTCGGCGAACCGGCGCTACGAGATGCATCGCGTATGGGTCGTCGAGGCGACGGTCAAGCCGAGTGCGCGCCACGTCGCGTCGAAGAAGGTGTTCTACCTCGACGAGGACAGCTGGCTCGCACTCGTCGGCGAGGACTACGACGCGCAAGGCAAGCTGTGGAAGGTGCGCGAGAGCTACCCGATTCCGGTATGGGAGCTGGGCGGTGCCTGCGACAACGAACCGATGGCGCAGTACGACGTGCTGAGCGGGCGTTACGTGTTCGATTCGTCGACGATCGGCCAGGGCAAGGATATTCGCTGGTACCAGGAGATCAACGATCCGCGCTTCAAGCCCGATTTCTACTCGGCGGAATCGCTGAGATCGGTCAGCGAACGCTGATTGCCGTAGCCAAAAAAATAGAAAACAGGCCCGACGTGCGCACTCGCGCCGTCGGCATCCGGTCTGGAGATGGGTGGGTGGTGCGATGAAAGCAAGCAATATCGTTAAGAGTACTACGGTGTCGATTGCCATGCTGGGCGCGGCAACGTCGACTGCGTACGGGTACGAGTTCACGCTGGGGGACGGCGCCGTTCAGGGGTCGTGGGTGACCAATCTCACGGCGGGCGGCGGGATCCGGACCAGGAGTCCGAGCTGCTCGCTGACCGGCGATCCGAATGCATACGGTTGCGGCGCGGCTGCCAACACGGATCAGTGGGGTTACGGTGACAACGGCGACCTGAACTACCGCAAGGGGCAGCCGTTCAGCACCTACGTGAGCGCGACCAGCGAGCTGCTGCTGAAGATGCCGGGCGAAGGGCTCAAGTTCATGGTGCGCGGCACGGGCATGTACGACTTCCTCGCCGGGAGAACGGCCAGAACGCCGCTGTCGAGCACGGCGGCCGCGCAGGTGGTGTACAACGCGCAGCTGCTCGATCTGTGGGCGCAGAAGGATTTCACGATCGGCGGGCGCAACGCGCACGTCCGGCTCGGCAACCAGGTGATCAACTGGGGCGAGAGCATCTACGCGCAGAGCGGCATCAACGCGACCAACTCGATCGACGTCCAGAAGCTGCTGATCCCGGGTTCGCAGCTCAAGCAGGCGCTGCTGCCGGCGCCGATGCTGAGCCTCGCCGCCGATCTTTCCCACGGCTTCAGCACCGAAGCGTATTACCAGTTCCAGTGGAACGGCAACCGCCTTCCGCCGGTCGGTTCGTACTGGTCGCTGGCGAACGTCATCGGCCGCGGCGCCGAACCGTTCACGATCAACGCGAACAACCCCAATGTCGCTGGCCCGGGCGTCGGCACGATCGCCAATGCGATCGGCGGCGGGGCCGCGGCGGGCAACCAGGACACGCTGAATGCGATCAAGAACGGGCTCGTGAACGGCGCGTTCGCCGGGCCGCCGTTCAACGACCTCGGCATTCCGGTGTCGACGCAGCTGCCCGCGAAATACCGGCCGCAGTTCGGCGTGAAGTTCAATTACTCGCCGCGCTCGTTCGATGCGAACTTCGCGTTTTACTACCTGAACTACACGGACAAGTCGCCGGTGCTGTCGACGCTGTCGAACGGCACCGCGCAATGGTCGTATCTCCAGAACCGGCAACTGTTCGGCGCGAGCGCGAACTTCGGGGTCGGCCCGTGGGCCATCGGTACCGAGCTGTCGTATCGGCCGCGCGATGCGGTCGCGTTGTCGAGCTGCTACGGCGCAGGCGGCCCGACCGACCTCATCACGAACGGCGTGCAAGGCGTCAACTGCCAGCAGTGGGCCGACAAGAAGAAGTTCCAGCTGGATGTCAACGGGCTGCTCGCGCTGACGCGCAGCGAGTACCCGTTCCTGAAGCTGATCGCCGCGGATTCCGCTGCGTTGACCTGGGAACTCACGTGGATCTACTACCCGGGCCTCGGTTCGGACGTGACGCGCACGGTGGACGGGCAGCCGGTCACGCAGGTGCCGGCCGCCGGTTATTTCCCGTGGCTGAACAACAACTCGGGGCTCGGCTATCCGATCACGCAAGGGCAGGGCACGTCGAGTTCGGTGGGCGCGACGGTCGACTTCAACTGGACGTATGACGGTTCGCTGATCCCCGGCTGGCAGGTGACGCCGGGCGTGACGTTCAGCACCGGCCTCTACGGGTACACGCCGACCTTCACCGCGAACTACATGCAGGGTGCGAAGTCGGTGAACGTCTACGTGCTGTTCAACCAGAATCCGCCGAAGTGGCAGGCAGGCATCAACTTCGCGGCGTTCTTCGGCGGTCACCAGTCGGTGGGCAATCCGTATGCGGACCGCAATTTCGTCGGTGTGTTTGCTACCCGGAACTTCTGACGCGCGCGTCGGGCATCGCCGGAATACATGAAGGGGTAATGCAGTGCTCAATCGTCTGGTCAGCCGCCTTGAAAGGCTATTCTTCGGTCATCGCGCGATCGTGCTCGCGGCGATCGGCCTGTTCACCGTCGTGATGGCCGTGTTCGCGATGCAACTGCGCATGGATGCCGGCTTCGAGAAGCAGATGCCGATCGGCCACGAGTACATCCGCACGTTCCAGCAATACCGGAACGACCTGCTCGGCGCGAACCGGATCACCGTCGTCGTGCGCGCGAAGCACGGCTCGATCTGGACGCCGGACGGCCTGACACGGTTGTACAAGGTCACGCAGGCGGTGACCTACCTGCCGAATGTCGACCGGATCGGCGTGCGCTCGCTGTGGACGTCGAATGCGTTCGTCAATGAAATCACCGACGAAGGCTTTCGCGCGGAGCCGATCATTTCCGGCACGATCACGCCGGACCAGCTGACGCCGGAGATCGTCGGGAAGATCCGTCGCGCGACGACGCTGGGCGGCTATGTCGGCACGCTCGTGTCGCACGGCGAGGACAGCGCGATGATCACGGCCGAGCTGAACGAGCGCGACAGTGCGGGCAAGGTGCTCGATTACGTCGCGTTCAATCATTTGCTCGAACAGAAGATCCGCCAGCCGTTCGAGGATGCCGGCTACGAGGTGCAGATCATCGGCTTCGCGAAGCAGATCGGCGACATCGCCGACGGCGCGAAGGCCGTGCTCGGCTTCTGCGCGATCGCGCTGCTGCTGACCGCGCTCGCGGTGTACTGGTATTGCCATTCGCTGCGCTTCACGGTGCTGCTGATCGCGTGCTCGCTGACCTCGCTGGTCTGGCAGTTCGGCACGCTGAAGCTGCTGGGTTTCGGCCTCGACCCGCTCGCGGTGCTGGTGCCGTTCCTGGTGTTCGCGATCGGCGTGTCGCACGGGGTGCAGCAGGTGAACTTCATCGTGCGCGAGATTTCGCACGGGCACAGCTCGTACGAGGCAGCGCGCCGCAGCTTCAGCGGGCTGCTGATTCCGGGCGTGCTGGCGCTGATCACCGCGTTCGTGTCGTTCATCACGCTGCTGCTGATCCCGATCCCGATGGTGCGCGAACTGGCGATTACCGCGTCGCTCGGCGTGGCGTACAAGATCGTGACGAACCTGATCCTGCTGCCGGTGGCCGCGTCCTGCTTCAACTTCACGAAGCGCTACGCGGACAGCGCACTCAAGCGCGGCGAGCGGCGCTCGGCATGGCTGCGGCCGCTTGCGCGCGTCGCGCAGCCGAAGTATGCGGGGGCGACGGTCGCCCTGACGCTGGTCGTGTTTGCGCTGGCCGCGTGGCAAAGCCGCGATCGCGTGATCGGCACGCTGCAGCCGGGCGCGCCGGAGCTGCGCGCGGATGCACGCTTCAATCGCGACGCGACGTCCATCGCCGGCAACTACGACATGGGCCTCGACTGGCTGACGGTCGCGATCGAGTCGGCCGGCAAGAGCTGCAACAACCCGGCGGTCGGACTGTACGAGGACGATTTCGCGGCGGCCATGCGCACCGAGCCGGGCGTGGTGTCCGTGCAGTCGTACTCGGGCATGCTGCGCGGCTACAACCAGGGCTACAACGAAGACTATCCGAAGATGAGCGTGGTGCCGATCGACCCGGAGAACTACGGGGCGGTATCGGTCGACGTCGGGCGCGTGAAGGGCTTCATGAAGGCCGACTGCACGATGTCGGCCGTGCACCTGTTCCTGACGGACCACAAGGCGACGACGATCAATCGCATCCTCGACGACGTGAAGCAGTATCGCGCGTCGCATCCGTTCCCGGGTATCGCCGTGCGGCTCGCGGCCGGCAACGCGGGCGTGCTGGCGGCGACCAACGAGGAGGTCGCGGGAAGCGAGCTGCCGATGATGCTGTACGTGTACGGCGCGATCCTGATCCTCGTATTCCTCGCGTACCGCGACTGGCGCGCGATGATCGCCTGCTGCGCGCCGCTGTCGGTCGCGACCTTCATCGGCTACTGGTTCATGAAGGAACTGCAGATCGGGCTGACGGTGGCGACGCTGCCGGTGATGGTGCTCGCGGTGGGGATCGGCGTCGACTACGCGTTCTATATCTACAACCGGCTGCAGGTGCATCTCGCCGGCGGCCAGCACATCGTGAAGGCCGTGCAGCACGCGATGCTCGAGGTGGGCGTCGCGACGATCTTCACGGCGATCACGCTCGCGATCGGCGTGGCGACGTGGAGCTTCTCCGCGCTGAAGTTCCAGGCGGACATGGGCAAGCTGCTCGCGTTCATGTTCATCGTGAACCTGGTGATGGCGATGACCGCGTTGCCCGCGCTCGCGTCGCTGCTCGAACGCTGGTTCCCGCGCCGCAAGCCGGCCCGCGCACCGGGTTTGTTCAGTCACTGAAGCTCGTGAACCTGCCGATGGAGATTCGTTCATGGTCAAGACGCTAACTGTTTGCGCCGTACTTTGCATCGCGGCGGGTGCGTTCCCGCGATTTCATGAAACGGGCGCGGGTCGGAGTGCGCCGGCTCGTGCGTTCGCGATGGACGCGACACGCACCGGTGTGCACCACGCCGCAACCGGCGAAACGGGTGTCGCCGCGTCGTCGAACGACGGCGGAGCCGAGCGACGGGTAGCGGCCGCGCAGGGCAACGGCAAGCCGCCGGCCGTGGTGCTAGGCGAAGCGAATGCCGGCTGGTCGGCGCTTTTCAACCACTGATGCCCGCACACTACCGGGATTCACCATGATCAAGACGCTCATTTCCTGTATCGCGCTCTGCACGGCCGCGACGGCCTTCGCGCAACCGCAGGACGGAACCGTCGCGGCCTGGGCCGCGAAACCCGCGCACACGTGGGCCGCGCCGACGCACATGATGCTGATGGACGCGACACGCGCCGGGTCGCGGATCGTCGCGGTCGGCGAGCACGGCATCGTGCTGCTGTCCGACGACGATGGCAAGACCTGGCGTCAGGCACGACGCGTGCCGGTGTCGGCGACGCTGTCGGCCGTGTCGTTCGCGGATGCGAAGCACGGCTGGGCCGTCGGCCAGTGGGGCGCGATTCTCGCGACCGACGACGGCGGCGACACGTGGGTCACGCAGCGGCTCGATACGTCGGTCGACCAGCCGCTGTTCTCGGTGCTGTTCACGAATGCGCAGGACGGCATTGCCGTCGGCCTGTGGTCGCTGATGCTGCAGACCCACGACGGCGGCAAGACGTGGTCGCGCACGACCCTCGCGAAGCCGCCGGGCGGCGGCAAGGCCGACCGCAATCTCTATCACGTGTTCGCCGACGCCGCACACGCGCTCTACATCGTGTCCGAACAGGGGACGGTGCTCAAGTCGGCCGACGGCGGCGCGAACTGGCGCTACCTGTCGACGGGCGGCAAGGGCACGTTGTGGGCGGGTGTCGCGCTGCCCGACGGCCGGGTCGTGGTCGGCGGCCTGCTCGGCAGCCTGTACCAGAGCAGCGACGGCGGCGCCAGCTGGACGGCCGTCGACAGCCGCACGCGGAGTTCGATCACCGGCCTGTCGGCGGCAGGCGACGGCCTGGTCGGCGTCGGGCTCGACGGCCTGGTATTGAAGCAGCGTGCCGGCGCCCCGACGGTCGAGGTCGCGCAGCGCCCGGACCGTGCGACGCTGACCGCCGCGCTGCCCGGCAAGGGCGGCACGCCGGTTCTTTTCTCGCAGGACGGCGTGTTGACGTCGCCCTGATTGCAACCCGGATGACACGGAATGCCGGTTGGCGGAAACGAGCGACGGAGGCACACATGAGCAATTCGCAGTACCAAAATATGAATGACTCGACCGGCACGGCGATGCGGTTCGACGCGGCGCAGGCAGACCGCACGTTGCGGGCCTATCGGCCCATCGGCGGCTGGATCGAGCGGCCGGCCGACATGCATTCGCAGCTCGAAGGCGACGTTCGCGCGGATGTGGTCGTCGTCGGCGGCGGCTTCGCGGGCCTGTCCACCGCGCTCGAACTGACCGCGCGCGGCGCGAGCGTCGTCGTGATCGAGCGCGAGTTCGCGGGCTTCGGCGCGAGCGGCCGCAATGCCGGCTATCTCGCGGGCGGGCAGGGGCTCGAGTACGAGATGTTCGTGAAGCGCGTGGGGCGCGAGCAGGCGAAACGGATCGTCGGCTTTTACGACGAGGGCGTTGCCTACGTCGAGCGCAAGCTCGTCGAGTACGGGATCGACTGCGACTTTCGCGCGACGGGGATCATTCGCGCGGGTGTGCATCCGTCGCAGGAGAAGCGCCTGCGCGAGAACATGGAGATGGGCATTGCGCTCGGTTCTCCCGCACAGTATCTCGATGGCGCGGCGCTGCGGGCGCGCGGCATTCCGCCGGCGTTCCTGTTCGGTTGCCACTTTCCCGGCGGCGGCACGCTCGACCCCGGCAAGTATGTGACGGGCTTGCGGCGCGCGGCGCTCGCGGCAGGCGTGAGGCTCTACGAGAACACCGCGCTGCTCGACTTCGACGCCGGCGCGACCGTGCGGGCCCGCACGGCGCGCGGCACCGTAAGCGCGCCGGTCATGGTGCTTGCCACCAATGCGTATACGCCGCAACTCGGCGTGCTTGACGACAAGGTGATGCCGCTGCGCGTGTCGGCGCTCGAAACCGAACCGCTGTCCGATGCGCAACTGGCGATGCTGGGCTGGCCGAACCGCGAGGGAATCGTCACGCCGCACCTGACGATGGAGAGCCACCGGCTCACCGCGCGCAATACGCTGGTGGTGACGACCAAGCGGCTGGATTACGTCTATGGCTCGCGCACGCCGAACGTTCCGGACGACGCGGCCTATCGTGCGCTGCTGGCGACGCTGCGCGCGCGATTCCCGCAACTGGGCGACCAGCCGGTGCGTGCATGCTGGAGCGGCTATGTCTCGATCGCCGGTGATGCATTGCCGGTGGTCGGCGCGACCGGCCCGCACGGCAACGTGTTCTACACAGCCGGATGCTCGGGCCACGGCGTCGGCACGCAGTCGCTGATCGGGAAGGTGCTGGCCGACCGGATCATCGGCGCGGAGTCGCCGCTGCTCACGGCGCTCACGCACCGCACGCCATCGATGCCGCCTGAGCCGCTGCGCTGGTGCGCGATCAAGGCCGTGCTGGGCGTCGCGAACCTGCTCGACGAACGCGTGAACCGCCGTGCGGCTCGCGGATAGTGCCATGCGACACCGTCACGACGAACCGGACACGGTGACCGAACCCGAAGCGCACCATGCTGGCGGAAGGAAGCGCGCGACGAGTGCTGCCTCGTCGGGCAGCCATCCCGACGGCTTGCGGGCGCAGGGGCTGCGCACGCGCAACACGATCGTTCGCGTCGCGCGGGAGCTGCTGCTGGAAGGCGGCCCGCTGACCTTCTCGCAGCGCGCGGTCGCCGCCGGTGCCGGTATCAGCGTGAGCAACCTGCAGTATTACTTCCCGACCCGGCTGGCCGTGCTGCGGGCCGTGATCGAGCCGGCCATCGATGCGTACCTGGGCGAGCTGACGCGCGTGCTCGACAGCGATGCGTCGCCGGACGACGTACTCGAACGCGTGCTGGCGCGCTCGCTGAGCGATGCGAAGGATGCGCAATACGGTGCGCTGTTCAGGCATTTCCTGTCGTTCGCCGCCATCGATCCCGAATGCCTCAAGCTGTTCGACGGATGGTACGACACGCTGACGCGCGAGATCGCGAAGCTGTTGCGCACCGTCAATCCGGCGTTCGACACGGCCGACAGCCTGCACGTCGCCACGCTGCTGATTGCGACTGCCGACGGCCTGACGTTGCAATCCGGGTCGGCGCGATTTACGCAGGAGCTCGATGCCATGTTCATGGAGACGGTCCGTTGCCTCGTCTACGAAAATCGACCTCGAGGTAACGCCGTGCGGTGACCGCGTGTAGCGGGTGGTCGTCCCCGGTCACGCAGCGGTTGTGCGATGTCGTGCCGGGTGCGCCGGGCCGGAACTGCACGACAGCGGCGGGGCGCCTTGAGCCGACCGCAACGTCCCGTTGCGCGCCAATGACCGTTTGCGTACGTCATCCGCATGTGAAGAACGGCCTCGACGCATGCGCCGCGATCAATCCGGATCGTTGGCGATCCAGTACAGCACCTCCAGCGCGGCCGCGACGTGCAGGCGCTGCTGCGCGAGCGGGCGGGGGAGCAGCGCCTCGGCACGCTCGAGCCGGCGCAGCAACGTGTTGCGGTGAACATGGGTTTTCTCGGCCGCGTCGGTCACGCTGCAGCCTTCCGCGAGAAACGCGCGCAGCGCGGCGCGCAGCGACTTGTCGGCGGTGGCCAGCTCGCCCAGTGTATTGGTGACGAACTGTTGTACGGACTCCATGTGATTGGTCATCAGCGCGATCAGACTCATGCTGTCCGCATGCACCACGCCGACGCCGGCGTGCAGCCTGCCGAGCAGCCGCTGCGTCGCCAGTGCGTCCAGGTGGCCATGCCGGAATCCTTCCATGCCGCTGCCGGCGGTCGCGACGGCCATGTGCACACCGGGCAGCGTGTTGATCGCACGCTGCAACCAGGGCATGTCGAGCGGTTTGCCGTCGTGATACGTCCAGACCCACAATGTCGCCGTGTTCGCGACGACGACCAGGGCATTGCGCGTGCCCGCGCATTGGGCCAGCGCGTCGGCGGCCCGCTCCAGCAAACCCAGTTCGATATCCGCTTCCTCGCTCCAGACGATCGCGGCGTGATGGCGCTGCTCCAGCGTGTAGCCCAGACGCCGGCTGGCCTCTTGCGTGCCGATGGCCGTGCCCTCGACGATCTGCGTGACCAGTTCGCGACGGTCGGCGTGCGTGCCGCGTAGTCGCGCTTCGCGCTCGGCGCGCATGAACTCCGCCATGCCGACCATGTTGGTGTCGATGAACGTCGCGATCGAACGTGACGACACGGCGAGGAATTCGCGCAGTTCGTCCGGATCCTGGGTCAACGTAAACGCGAGCTCCATCCAGCGTTGCCACACGACGCTCTGCGACGAACGGGCCGCGACGAACACGAGGTCGGTCAGGCCGCGCCGCACCAGTTCCTGCGCACTGCTCAGCATGTCGGCGGACAGGAAGCGGGATACCGGCGCGCAAGGGTTCTCAAGATTGGAGGTTGCCCAGTGAATCAGCCCGTTGCGGTTGATCCGCCGCACGGCCGCCGCGAGCACGGGGTCGCTCATCGTCGCGCTGGCCGCCACGTTCTCCTTGTCGAGTTCCTGCAGCCATTCCGTCTGCACATTCAGCGCGATCTCGGCACCCTGACGCATCAATTCCCGGATGCGAGGCGACGGCATCGGCCATGGCGGCGGGGTCATGGAGGGGAGGTTCTGGGACATGGCAGGCGAGACGCAAATGAAGAGGTGCAAGTTGCACTAATTGTAGTCGCGTACTGTGCGTTCGACACCTTGTTTGGTGCGGTTCGGTTGATAACAATAACGACACATCGCGCATTTCGACGCAATCAGGAGACACGCCGTGACCGTACACCCTCTTCCGTCCACCGAGCATGTAGATGTGCTCATCGTTGGCGCCGGCCTTTCCGGGATCGGCGTTGCCCGTCAACTCGAGACGGACCGTCCCGGCACGTCGTACCTCATTCTGGAAGCGCGTGCCACGACCGGCGGCACGTGGGACCTGTTTCGTTATCCGGGCATCCGCTCCGACTCGGACATGCATACCTACGGTTACGGTTTCAAGCCGTGGGCCGACAAGAAGGCGATCGCCGGTGCGGATTCGATCCTTTCGTACCTGAGAGAGACCGCGACCGAATACGGGATCGATCGTCACATCCGCGTGAATCACAAGGTGATCCAGGCAAGCTGGTCGAGTGCGCAGGCGCTGTGGAACGTCGAAGTCGAGCGCCTCGATACGGGCGAACGCAAGACGATCCTGGCCAAGTGGTTCTTCAGCGCCGCAGGGTTCTATCGGCACGACGAAGGCTACACGCCGAAGCTCGACGGGATCGAGAATTTCGGCGGGACGGTGGTTCACCCGCAGCACTGGCCGGAAGATCTCGACTACGGCGGCAAGCGCGTGGTGGTGATCGGCAGCGGCGCGACCGCCGTCACGCTGTTGCCGGCCATGGCCGGCAAGGCCGGGCACGTCACGATGCTGCAGCGCACGCCGACCTACGTGGTGAGCCTGCCGTCCGAAGACATCATTGCGAATACGCTGCGCAAGATCATGCCGCACAAGTGGGCCTATGCGATCGTGCGTCGGAAGAATGTCGCGATTTCCCGCTTCATCTGGCGTTTCTGCCGGTCGCGTCCGCAGGCGGCGCGGCGCCTGATCCGCTACCTGAACAAGCGCCAGTTGCCGAAGGACTATCCGGTCGACGTCCATTTCAACCCACCGTACAACCCGTGGGACCAGCGCCTGTGCGTGGTGCCGGACGGCGATCTTTTCAAGTCGATCCGCGATGGCCGCGCATCGGTCGTGACGGACCGCATCAGGGCCTTCACAGAAACGGGCATCGTGCTGGAATCCGGGCAGACCTTGCCCGCCGATATCATCGTCACGGCGACGGGGCTCAACGTCAGGTTCTTCGGCGGGATCAAGCTGGTGGTCGACGGCGAGCCGGTCGATCTGCACAGCAAGGTCGCTTTCAAGGGCATGATGCTCAGCGGCGTGCCGAACTTCGGGTTCTCGATCGGCTATACGAATTCGTCGTGGACGATGAAGGTCGGGCTGCTGGCCGAACACTTCTGTCGTTTGCTGACGCACATGGAGCGCGGCGGTTACGCGGTCTGCATGCCCGAATTGCCGGCCGCCGACATGCCGACGCGCCCGCTGCTCGATTTCGGTGCCGGCTACATCAAGCGCGCGATCGACGGCCTGCCGCGCCAGGGCCCGGGCACGCCGTGGATCATGTCGATGGACTATCACGTCGACGTCAGGATATTGCGGCATGGCCCGGTCGAAGATCCGAACCTGCGTTTCAGGCATGCGCCGGCAGCAGGCGGCACGGATCGCGTCGAGGCCCGTCGGGCCGTCGGAGCCTGATCATGACGATCCACGCCATGGAAGCAATCCAGGACGCGTTCTGCGACCTGCCGGGCGGGGTGCGCCTCTGCTATCGCACCTACGGGCCCGACGACGGCGAGCCGTTGCTGCTGATCGCGGGCATGACGCTGCAATTGACCTTCTGGCCGCCTGCGCTGATCGACGCGCTGATTCAATGCGGCTATCGCGTGATCGTGTTCGACAATCGCGATGTCGGGCGCTCGTCGCGCATCGCGCGGCCGGGGCCGAGCGTGCTCCGGCAATTCCTGCGCGTGCCCGTCAAGGACGGCTACGACCTGGAAGACATGGCGCAGGACACGATCGGCCTGCTCGACAGCCTGAAGGTGGCGCGCGCGCACGTCGTTGGCATGTCGATGGGCGGCATGATCGGCCAGGTGCTCGCCGCTCGCCATCCGCAACGCGTGCTGTCGCTGACCTCCATCATCTCCACGACCGGTGCGCGCAACGTCGGCCAGCCGGCCATGTCCAGCATGCTGATGCTGACTGCACCGCCGCCGCGCACGCGCGAAGCGGCGGTGGAGCAGTACAGCCGCATCATGGCCCACATCGGCACGCAGGCGTATCCCGCGGACGACGCCGCGCGGCGCGCGTACGCGGCCCAGGCGTGGGACCGCGGCCAGCAGGCGCGCGACCACGAGAGCACGACCCGCCAGATCGGCGCGATCATCAAGTCAGGAGACCGAACCGAGGAAATCCGGCGAATCCGGGCGCCGACCCTGGTCGTGCACGGCGATCGCGACCTGCTGGTCGCGCCGAGCGGAGGTGTCGCGACCGCTGCCGCGATCCCGGGTGCCGACATGGTGACGGTGCGCGGCATGGGGCACGACATTCCCGATGGCGTCGTGCCGCTGCTGACGAGCCTGATCGACGGCCATATCCGGCACCGTGCAACACGCGCTGCCGCCGAACCCGTGCGTGCCGGCAGGCACATTGCGTGAGCCGGTTAGCGCGCGGCACGCGACAAGAGGAGACGGCGTGGCGCGGCGCTCGCGCAATCGCCGGCAAACGAACTGCCCGAAGGCAGCGTGAAAACCAGGAACATCTTGCAAGACGCTTGTCGTGATGCGACGCGATCGCACGATCGACAAGCCGGAGGAGACACCATGCATCAAGGCTACCCGACCGACCTTGCGGCCCGCTTCGAGCGCCAGCGCCGCGCCTTCGCGCTGGAGCCGAACCCGGCCCTGGCCACCCGGCTGGCGCGCCTCGAACGGCTGGCCGCGTGGCTCGATGCGCACGAGCACGACATCGTGCGCGCCATCGACACCGATTTTCAGGGCCGCTCCGCTCACGAGACGCGGCTCGCGGAGGTGTTCATCGTGCGCGCCGGCATCCGGCACGCGCGCCGGCACCTGAAGCACTGGATGCGGGCGCGCCGCGTGTCGACCGCGCTGCATTTCCGGCCCGGCTACAACCGGCTCATCCCGCAGCCGCTGGGCGTGACGGGCATCATCTCGCCGTGGAACTACCCGCTGCAGCTTTCGCTCGGGCCGGCACTCGCGGCGCTCGCCGCCGGCAATCGCGTCCTGATCAAGCCGTCCGAGCTCACGCCCGCGCTGTCCGACCTGCTCGTGTCGATGGCGCGCGAGACCTTCGCGCCGGACGAGCTGGACGTCGTGGCGGGCGACGTCGAACTCGGCAAGGCGTTCGCGAGCCTGCCGTTCGATCACCTGTTCTTCACCGGGTCGACCCAGGTGGGCCGTGTCGTCGCCAAAGCCGCCGCGGCCAACCTGACGCCCGTGACGCTCGAGCTCGGCGGCAAATCGCCGGCCATCCTCGATGCGTCGTGCAACGTAGCGGTGGCCGCGCAGCGCATCGCGTTCGGCAAGCTGCTGAACGCGGGCCAGACCTGCGTCGCGCCCGATTACCTGCTCGTGCCCACCGGCACGGCCGGCAGCGTCGCGTCGCAACTGGCGCGCGCCGTCGCGCGCCTGTATCCGACGCTGGCCGCGAATCCCGACTACACGGCCATCATCAGCGAACGCCACCGCGCGCGCCTCGCCGACATGGTCGATGAAGCGCGTCGCGCGGGCGCGCGCATCCTCGAAGTCAACCCGGCCGGCGAATCGTTCGTCACGTCGTCGCGCAAATTCGCGCCGACGATCGTGGTCGGCGCGCCGGCCGACACGCGGCTGATGAACGAAGAGATCTTCGGCCCCGTCCTGCCGATCGTCGAATACGCGAACCTGGACGATGCACTCGCCTACATTCAGGGCCGCGCGCGTCCGCTGGCGTTGTACTGGTTCGGCGAAGACGCATCGCGCCGCGATCGCGTGCTGCGCGAGACGGTGTCCGGCGGCGTCACGATCAACGACTGCCTGTGGCACCTGGTACAGGAGAACCAGCCGTTCGGCGGCGTCGGGCAGAGCGGCATGGGCGCCTATCACGGGCAGTGGGGCTTCGACACCTTCAGCAAACTGAAGCCGGTGT
Organism: Burkholderia sp. ZZQ-2; assembly: GCF_050768715.1. Classification (NCBI taxonomy): domain Bacteria; kingdom Pseudomonadati; phylum Pseudomonadota; class Betaproteobacteria; order Burkholderiales; family Burkholderiaceae; genus Burkholderia; species Burkholderia sp. ZZQ-2. The sequence goes on from NZ_LDVA01000196.1 coordinate 66,276, forward strand.
TTCACCAGGCCCGCTGGAACGGTGCCGTGCTGTTCCATCCGCCGTACGGCCGCGTCTTCGATCTGCTGCTGCGCACGCTGTCGCGACTCGCGTGACTTCCGAATCCCGTATCGAGAGAAATGCCATGAATCATCAGTTCGACTACATCGTCGTGGGCGGCGGCTCGGGCGGCAGCGTGGTAGCAGGGCGCCTGACCGAAGACCCGAACACCACCGTCTGCCTGCTGGAAGCGGGCGGCGGCGGCGACGGCATGGAAATCAACATCCCGGCGGGCATGGTCGCGATGCTGCCGACCCGCCTCAACAACTGGGCCTTCCACACGGTGCCGCAGCGCGGCCTCGGCGGCCGCGTCGGCTATCAGCCGCGCGGCAAGGCGCTGGGCGGCTCGTCGGCGATCAACGCGATGGTCTACATTCGCGGCCACCGCACCGACTACGACACGTGGGCCGCGCTCGGCAATCCCGGCTGGTCGTACGACGAAGTGCTGCCGTACTTCCGCCTGAGCGAGCACAACGAGCGCATCAACGACGCGTGGCACGGCCAGGACGGCCCGCTGTGGGTCAGCGACCTGCGCTCCGACAACCCGTTCCAGGCACGCTTCCTGGCGGCGGCCCGCCAGGCCGGCCTGCCGCTGACGGACGATTTCAACGGCGCGCAGCAGGAAGGCGCCGGTATCTACCAGGTCACGCAGAAGCAGGGCGAACGATGGAGCGCGGCGCGCGGCTATCTGTTCCCGCATCTCGGCAAACGCGCGAATCTCGCCGTCGAAACGCACGCGCAGGTACGGCGCATCCTGTTCGAGGGCAAGCGCGCGGTGGGCGTGGAAGTGCTGCAGAAAGGCACGCTGAAGACCTTCCGTGCGCGGCGCGAGGTGGTGCTGGCCGCGGGCGCGCTGCAGACGCCACAACTGCTGATGCTGTCCGGTATCGGCCCGAAAGGCGAGCTCGCGCGCGTCGGCATCGACACGCTGCACCATCTGCCCGGCGTGGGCCGCAACCTGCAGGACCACCCCGACTTCATCTTCAGCTACCGCACGCGCAGCCTCGATACGATGGGCATCTCGGTGGGCGGCAGCGCGCGGATGCTGCGCGAGATCCTGCGTTTTCGCCGTGAACGGCGCGGCATGCTGACGTCGAATTTCGCCGAAGGCGGCGCGTTCCTGAAGACGCAACCCGGCCTCGACGCGCCCGACATCCAGCTGCATTTCCTGGTGGCGCTGGTCGACGACCACGCGCGGCGCATGCACCTGGGCCACGGGCTGTCCTGCCACGTGTGCCTGCTGCGCCCGCGCAGCCGCGGCTCGGTCACGCTGCTCAGCCGCGACCCGGCCGACGCGCCGCTGATCGATCCCGCGTTCCTCGACGATCCGCGCGACCTGGAGGACATGGTGGCGGGCTTCAAGATCACGCGCGGCCTGATGAACGCGCCCGCGCTCGCGGAGTGGATCACGCGGGACATGTTCACGCGCGACGTGCACAGCGACGACGAGATCCGCGCCGTGCTGCGCAAGCGTGCGGATACCGTCTATCACCCGGTCGGCACCTGCCGCATGGGACAGGACGCGATGGCCGTGGTCGATCCGCAGTTGCGCGTGCATGGCCTCGACGGGCTGCGCATCGTCGATGCATCGGTGATGCCGACCCTGATCGGCGGCAACACCAATGCGCCCACCATCATGATCGCGGAGAAGGCGGTCGACATGATGCGCGGCGTCAGCCGGGTGGCATCCGCGGCGCATGCGACGGCGGCGTCGGCGGAAACGCACCGGTTCACGACGTCGGGCATCGATACCGGCCGATAGGGGGCTGTCCGGTTGCCGTCGGCGCCGGACGTTCACCCGGCCAAACGAATGCGTGCACGCAGTGTCGGGACGGCCGGTCCCGCCGCTGCCATTTCTCACCCGCAGTTTTGACGAAGAGTTGCCGAACCATGTCAGCCATCCGATCGCCATTCTGGCCCGCGCACCTGGCCACGCGTCAGGTGCCGCCCGCGACCAACCTGTTCCGTCACGTGGAGGCCGCGGCGGCGCGCCATCCCGACAAGCCGTTCATCCTGTTCTACGACACGCCGGTCTCGTTCGCGCGCTTCCAGCGCGAAGCCGAGCACGTGGCGGGTTTCCTGCAGCAGCGTTGCGGGGTGAAGGCGGGCGACCGCGTGCTCCTGGACATGCAGAACAGCCCGCAATGGATGATTGCGTACTACGGCATCCTGCGTGCGAACGCGGTGGTTGTGCCGGTCAACCCGATGAACATGACCGACGAACTCGCGCATTACATCGAGGACAGCGGCGCGAGCACGGTATTCGTCGCGCAGGACCTGTATCCGCGCGTCGCGCCGCTCGTGGGCGGCGCGGGCGGCCTCGCGAACGTCGTCGTGGCGACGTACGGCGACTACGTGGCGCAACCTTCGGCCGTCGCGGTGCCCGATTTCGTGGCCGCGCCGCGCCACGTCGACGGGCCCGGCGTGGTGCACTGGCGCGATGCGCTCGCCGCGCAGCTGGCGCCGGGCGAACTGACGGCGGGCCCAGACGACATCTGCCTGATGCCGTACACGTCCGGCACGACGGGCAAGCCGAAAGGCTGCGTGCACACGCATCGTAGTGTCTTGTGCACGGCGGCCGGCTTCGTCGACTGGTTCGACGATCCCGAGGACGCGATCCACCTCGCGGTGCTGCCGCTGTTCCATGTCACCGGCATGCAGGGCGGCCTGAACGGCCCGCTGTACCGCGGGTCGACGGTGGTCGTGCTGCCGCGCTGGGATCGCGATGCCGTGGCCCTGGCGATCGGCCGCAACCGCGTATCCGTGTGGCAGTCGATCTCGACGATGATGGTGGATTTCCTGTCGAACCCGAACCTGCACGAATACGACCTGTCGAGCCTGCGCTCGGCGCGCGGCGGCGGCGCGGCGATGCCGGAAGCGATCGCCCGGAAGCTCAGGGAAACGGTCGGGCTCGACTACGTCGAAGGTTACGGGATGTCGGAAACGATCGCGGCGACGCACATCAATCCGCCCGCGCATCCCAAGCCGCAGTGCCTCGGCATTCCGGTGTTCGACGTCGATGCGCGGATCGTCGATCCGGTCACGTTCCAGCCCGTGCCGCAAGGCGAGGTGGGCGAGATCGTCATGCATGCGCCGCAACTGATGCAAGGGTACTGGCGCAATCCGGAAGCAACGCGGCAGGCGTTCGTCGAGATCGACGGCAAGCGCTTCCTGCGCACCGGCGATCTCGGCCGCATCGACGCGGACGGCTACTTCTTCATGGCCGACCGGCTGAAGCGGATGATCAACGCGTCGGGCTACAAGGTCTGGCCGGCCGAAGTCGAGACGACGATGTACCGCCATCCGGCGATCAAAGAAGTGTGCGTGATCGGCACGCGCAGCGCACATCGCGGCGAGACCGTCAAGGCATTCGTCGTGCTCGATCCGGCGTATCCCGACGGCGTGACGCCCGACGACGTGGTCGCATGGTCGCGCGATCATATGGCGTCCTACAAGGTTCCGCGCATCGTGGAATTCGTCGAGTCGCTGCCGAAATCCGGGTCAGGAAAGATCCTGTGGCGGGAATTGCAGGAAAGGGAAGAGGCGGCGGCCGCTCAAGGAAACGCAGCGGCGTGACGTAAGTGCGATGCGTCACGCATCGCGCTGAATGAAGCAGCCACGAGGGAATGCCCTCGTGTTTCGTGTCGATTTCATGTTTGTCATATCGACCTATCGTTGTTGTCGTGAATTACCGATCGAGCGGCCCGGTTTCCGGCGTCGCGCGATCGGGCCTGTCAACGTCAATCGAATGGTTCTCCATGCGGGAACCGGGCATGGTGTGCGGAGAAAGAGAATGAGGAACGATTCATACAAGGTCATGCGCTTCGCGGCATGGAGCGCGATCATCGGTGGCCTGCTGGCTTACGCGAACGTGGGGCTGGTGTCGGCGGTGGCCGGCCCGGATACCGGCATGTTGCTGCACGGCGCGACGATGCTGAGCCTGCCGTCCGATACGCGCGACCTGTTTCGCCTGTCGATGCTGGCCGACGTGTTCGGGTTCTATCTCGCGGTTCTCGTGATCGGCGGGTACTTCCTGCATACCTTCAAGGACGAACTCGGCGCGCTCGGCTACATGATCGCGTTCGCGATCGGGGCGTATGCGGTGCTCGGCATCACCGGGGCGGCACTGCAGCTGTCGGTGCTCGATCCGCTGGCGCGGATGTATGCGGGCGGAGACGACCCAACGAGGGCCGCCGCGGCCGCGGCGTGGACGACCGTCGCCAACGGCACGCAAAGCGGGTTGTGGTGGGCCGAAGGCCCGCTGGTGTTCTTCTGGGCGCCGATCGCCGCCAACCGGTTGAAACAGGCCGGATGGCACGGGTCGTTCCTGCTGAAGATCGTCGCGTGGTTCTTCGCGATCATCTTCGTGTCCGGCTTCTTTCCTGAATACGAAGTCGTGACGGGGGCGAGCGAGGTCGTCGTCGTCCTCGTGCTGCCGTTGTGGATGCTGTGGTTCGGCGTGCAGTTGCTGCGCCGAGCGGGCCGGCACGTGAAAGCGGGGGCGATGGTCGCCGGCTGACGGAGTGGCAGCGAGGGAGGGGGGCTCCCATAACCGGCTCCCTTCTCGCGTTCCCATGGACGGCTCCCATGCGCGATACCGAACGCGGGAATCGTCCCCGCGTGAATTCGGCGGGCGTCGGAGCCGGTCTACTCGACCGCGACACAGGCCGCCGTGCTGCCCAACGCCGCCGCCCGCAGGTGGCGATCGCGGTCGGCCAGCCAGTCTTTCCGCTCGCCGCGCCAGCCCACCGCATGGATCTTGTCCATCTGGCGCGCGGCAACGGTAGCCGCGCAGGCCAGGCCGGGGAGCGGGATGTCGAGCAGGCGCCAGCGGCCCGCATGCGGCGTATCGACCTCGCGGAAGGGCCCCACAAACGGCGCCAGCGACGCGAGCGTCGCGCCGTGTCCGCTTCCGCATGCATTCGAGAGGCTGTCCAGCCGAAGCTGGTCGCGCGATGCCGGACCGGCGTGCGTGCCGGCTTGCGCCATGCCCAGCCCGATCGGGCCACGGGCGATCGCGATCACGATCCAGATGCCGGCGTGGCCGACCACGATGTCGAGCCCGTCCAGCGAGTCGCAGCCCGCGATCGCGATATGGTCGGCCTCGCGCTCGATCAGCGTGAGCTCGTCGGCGGCGCGGCCGGCCAGCGTCCCCAGGATCGCGCGCAGCGCCGACCGGCCGATCGCGAAGCGGCGGCCGTGCGCGCGGTTCGGATGCATCCTGGCACGCCGCAGTTCCGTCTTCGACAGGCAGAGATGGCCTTGTTCGCTGGTGACGAGCTGCCATTCGCCGCGCAGTCGCCACAACAGGATCTCGCCCGGAGTGGGCAGCCGCGACGGACATGACGCAAGCGTGTGCGAGCCGGTGATCGTCAGGGCGGGATAGCGCATGCCGGCCCTCGTGTCGGTGGCGGATGCGACGTGTCCCGGCGTGCCGGCCCTGTCATGCCTGTTGTCCGGTTTGCAGCGCGTCGTTGCCCGGATGCTGCCGCGTGAACCGGGCGGCGAGCGAGACGGCCTGCCCGAACGACGCCACCGCGTGATGCGGAATCCCGAATGCCTTGACGGCGACCTCGCCCTGCGCGGCCACTTCCGCGCGCCGGTCGGGATCGGGTTCGACGCTGACGAGCGCCTTGCAGACGGCGCCCAGTGCGACCTTGTTCTGCTTGAGCCAGACCGCGCGGTGCTTGCGGTCGTCGTGGCTCTCGTCGTTATCGAGTTCTACGTAGACGATCACGAACGGCTCGCCGTGGCGCATCAGCGTGTCGATCTCGCCTTCCCAGCGCGGCGCGTAGCCCGGTGTCGCGTGTTCGGGGCGAAACACGCAGACCGGAAAGAGATGGATGTCGTGTAGTGCGAAATCATTCGGATTGAGAGCAGACATCGAGGGTTCTCCGTTGGATGAGCGACGCCGGAGCGTCGGGTGGCCATGCGGCGGCATTCAATGCGCGCTCGCTTGCGCCGCGCCGGCCTGCGCGACCGGCGGCGCGGCGCGCCAGCCGACGCCGAGCGACTTGTAGAGTGCGATCGCGCCCTGCACCTGGGCGAGCCGGCTGAGCGCGAGCGCATCGCGGGCGCGGTACGTCGCGCGCTGCGCCGTGAGCACCGACAGGTATTCGCCGAGGCCGTTGCGATACAGCCGCGTCGCGCGCGACTGCGCATCCTGGCTGCTGTCGACCGCCGCGGCGAGCATGGCTTGCTGGTCGCGCGCGGCGCCGATCGCCACCAGCGCGTCCTCGACATCGCGAAACGCGCCGCGGATGCGCTGCTCGTAGGCGAGCCGGGCGGCTTCGGCGGCCGCGCGCGCGGCGTCGACGCCGGCTTTCGCGCGGCCGCCGTCGTACAGCGTCTGCGTGCCGTCGAGCGCGACCGACCATGCGACGCTCGCGCCCGAGAACAGGTCCTGCACGAGGCTCGCCGTCGTGCCGAGACTCAGCGGAATCGCGAAATGCGGAAACTGCTCGGCGCGCGCGACGCCGATCTGCGCGGTCGCGGCGGCGAGCCGCCGTTCGGCGGCGCGAATGTCGGGGCGCTCGCGGATCACGTCCGACGGCAGCGTGACGGGCAGCGCGGGCGCGACCGGCAGGGTCGCGCCGGGCGCGCTCAGCGTGTCGCGCAGCGTTTCCGGAAAACCGCCGACGAGCACGCCGATCGCGTGGGCGAGGCGCGCGACGTCCTGCTGCAGCGGCGGCACCGCCGCCTGCGCGAGCTGCAGTTCGGCACGCGCCTGCGCGACCGCGAACGACGTGCCGAGGCCGCGCCGGTTCGAGCGCTCGGTCAGCTGCCGCGTGGCGTCGAGGCTCGCGACGTTGTCCGTTGCGATCCGCAGCCGCTCCTGGGTCGCGCGCAGTTCCGCGTAATCGGACGCAAGCTCGGCCAGCAGGCTCACGAGGATCGCGTGGCGATCGTCGTCGAGCGCGTCGATCTGCGCATCGGCGGATTCGACCGCGCGTCGCGTGCCGCCGAACAGGTCGAGTTCCCACGACGCATCGAAGCCGAGCCGGTAGGTGCGCGACTGGCCGATCCCGGGCGGCCATTCGAGCGCCCGCGACGAGCGCAGCGCATCGGCGTTCCCGCCCGCGGTGACGGTCGGGCCGAGGCGGCTCGCGATCTGGTCGCGTTCGGCGCGCGCCTGCAGCAAGCGCTGGCGCGCGATCGCGAGATCCTGGTTGTGCGCGATCGCCTGCTCGACCAGCGCATCGAGCTGCGCATCGCCGAACGCGCGCCACCAGTCCTGCAACTGCGCGGGGTCGGCCGTCACCGTGTCGCGCGGCGCGCTCCAGCCGGGCGGGTGCGCGGGCTGCGGCGCCACGTAATCGGGGCCGACCGTCGTGCATGCGGCGAGCGCGCACGCGCAGGCCGCGACGAAGGCGCGCACGCGGCACGTCGCGCGCACCGGAGGGAACGGGCATCGCATCGTCGCCTCCGTCACATCCACGCGTGCAGCCACGACGCGAGCCGGCCGCGCGGCGTGCGCTCGCGCCCGCGTTCGCCGACTTCGACGCTGCACGTCATGCCGGCCGCCAGCAGCACGCCGGCCGGCACCCGGTCGATCTCGATGCGCACCGGAATGCGCTGCGCGAGCCGCACCCAGCTGAAGGTCGGGTTGACGGCCGGCAGCCCGAGTTCGTCGAGCGTGCCGTTTTCGTCGGCGATGCCGCGGCCGATGCTCGTCACGTGCCCGCTCAGCAGCGGATCGAAGCCCATCAGCCGGATCGTCGCGGGTGCACCCGTCGCGACGCGGCGCAGCTTGGTCTCCTCGAAATAGCCGGTGATCCAGAAGCTGTGCGCGTCGAGCACCGAGATGCCGGGCTTGCCCTCGACCGCGTAATCGCCGTGACGCAGGCGCAGCTGCGTCACGTAACCGTCGACCGGCGAGCGCAGCGTCGTGCGTTCGAGGTCGAGCTTCGCGACGTCGAGCGCGGCCAGCGCCTTGCGGTGCTCGGCCTGCGCGATCGCCACCGCGCGGCTCGAGCGCTGGATGTCCTCCCGCGGCACGAGATCGTCGAGGCCGGTGCGCCGTTGCGCTTCGTCGCGCTTCTGGCGCATCGACTCGGCGGTCGCGGCGACCTGCGCCTCGGCCTGTTCCACCGCCAGCGCGAAGCGCTGCGGATCGATGCGGTACAGCACGTCGCCTTTCGCGACGCGCTGGTTGTCGACCACCGCGACTTCGACGACGGTGCCCGACACTTCGGGCGCGATCCGCACGACGTGCGCGCTGACACGCGCGTCGCGCGTCCACGGCGCGAGGACGTATGCATGCCAGAGCGCGGCGACCAGCACGATCGCCACGGCCACGGTGGCGAGCGTCAGCAGGGAGCGGGTGAGGGGTTTGAGCGACATGACGCGATACGTTCCGACGGAAGGCTAGAAATAGAGGATCAGCGCGGCGACCAGCACGAGCGAAATCGCGAACTCGAACAGCGCCGGATGCCACACGCGGCGCAGCACGCCGAGCCGGGCGAGCAGCGCGCGCACGGCCAGGTAGAGCGGCACGGTCGCGCACGCATAGACGAAAAAGGGCGGCAGGTAGATGCCGGCCAGCGGGAATTCACTGAGCATCGCGGGCGCGCTCCGGAACGGCGG
>NZ_LDVA01000197.1:0-83517 GCF_050768715.1 Burkholderia sp. ZZQ-2
ACCACCGGAAGAGCCACCACCGGAAGAGCCACCACCGGAAGAGCCACCACCGGAAGAGCCACCACCGGAAGAGCCACCACCGGAAGAACCACCGCCGGAAGAACCACCGCCGGAAGAACCACCGCCGGAAGAACCCCCACCGGAAGACCCTCCCGAACCACCGTTACCAGACGCGTTGCCACCGCGGCCCGAGCCACCCGAACCGCTCGTGCCGCCGGATGTTCCGCTCGTCGTTCCGCCGACGCCGGCAGGTCCGACGGTACCGTTCCCGTTGTTGCCGTTGCCGCTGCCGCCGCCATTGCCATTTCCGCTACCGGGGCTGCTGCCGCTGCCATTGCCGGTCGCACCTGCGCCATTCCCGCCGGCGCGCCCACCGGCGAAGACGTGCACCGAGCACGCAGCCGGATTCGCTGCGCACGGCGAAGCGTCGTCGACCAGCATCATGACGGCGTCCGCGCCGGCAACGGCATCGGGCGCGGAGTCCGGTGTCGCGTCCTGTGCGACGGCATACGAGCAGCAGCACGCGAACGCGGCTGCGGCGAACAAGGTTGCGCGATGGCACCGTCCCGTCGTGCGGAACGGTCGTTTCGTCTTGAGCATCATGGCCTCCCCATGCGCGCGATGCCTCGTCGCCGCGCGGCAATCTACGTGTAGTGCAGGGGGCCGGTAAAGGTTCGTAGTCCTGTCGGCAGCCGATCGCCTTCGGGCCGGCGCTGGACGCCAGCCTCGATCGCGGAGCGGCATGCGGGCCCGCCGTGCGAAGCCCTATCTGCCAGATCCGTGCCATCGGCCGCTTGAGCCCGTGGCTCAAGGCGCGCGCAGCGCGCGACGGCGCATGCAACGTCTTTGGTAGGAGTTTTGTTTCCGGAATGAAACGTCTGAGCTAAGTTCAGCGCGCCGGCGCATCGGCCGCGCGCTGCCAGCGGTGGAACAGGATCGATGCGATCCAGCAGACGAGGAACAGGGCGACGATGCCGTAGCCGATCGAGCCGAAGCGCTCGCCGACCGCATCGAGCGCGTCGCGCACGGGGCCCGTCAGCGACAACTTGTCGGCCAGCAGGCCGGCTGCCTCGATCCCGCCGATCGCCAGCGCGACGGCCGCCGACACGAACGTGATGCTCGCGTTGTAGAGCAGCTTGCGCTGCGGATCGTCCATTGCCCAGCCGTACGCGTGAATCATCAGCACGTTATCGGTCGAGTCGATCAGCGTCATGCCGGCGGTGAAAAGCGCGGGAAACAGCATGACCGTATAGACCGGCAGCCCCTGGCTCGCCTGTGCGGCCGCGATCGCGAGCAGGCCGATTTCGGTTGCAGTATCGAAACCGAGCCCGAACAGCACGCCGACCGGATACATGTGCCAGCTCTTCGACACGAACCGGAACAGCGGACGCAGCAGCCGCGACACGAGCCCGGCCGGGCGGTGCACATGCGCCGCATCGTGCCCATGCCCGTGCGTGCCGCGATAGCGCCGCCACACGTCGCGCAGGATCGCCAGGTTCACGCACGCGAGCACGAGCAGGAAGGTGGCCGACACCGCCGTGCCGATCGTGCCGCCGATCTCGCGGAACGCATCGAACCGGTCGCGCAGCGCGAATGCCGTCAGCGCGATGCCGAGCGTCGCGGCGATCACGATCGTCGAATGGCCGAGCGAGAAGAACAGCCCGACGCTCACCGGACGCTGGCCGTCCTGCATCAGCTTGCGCGTCGCAACGTCGATCGCGGCGATGTGATCGGCGTCGACCGCGTGACGCAGCCCGAGCCCGTAAGCGATCGCCGCGGTGCCGAGCAGCAGCGGATGATCGCGCAACACGGCGAGCGCCCACAGCCAGACGGCGGCGTTTGCGGCGATCAGGCCGGCATAGAGGATCAGCAGGCGGCGCAGGGCAGGGGTGGGCGGCATCGGGACGTTCCATCTGACGATTCGCGCTGCATTGTGGCACGCGAAAAAAATACCGGTCGTGCCGATCAAAAAAGCCGTGTGCACGGTGTGCACGAATAAAAAAGGCCCGTCCGGTTCCGGACGGGCCTTGCTGCGTGCGACAGCGCGAGATCGCGCCGCGCTTACTTCACTTTCGCGCTGATCACGCCTTCCGATACGTTGGCCGGCGTTTCCGCGTACTGCTTGAACTCCATCGTGTAGGTTGCGCGGCCCTGCGTGGCCGAACGCAGCGACGTCGAATAGCCGAACATCTCCGCGAGCGGCACCTCGGCGCGAACGAGCTTGCCGCCGCCGCCCGCGATGTCTTCCATCCCCTGCACGATGCCGCGACGGCTCGACAGGTCGCCCATCACGTTGCCCATGAACTCCTCGGGCGTCTCGACCTCGACCGCCATCATCGGCTCGAGCAGCACCGGCTTCGCGCGGCGCATCGCTTCCTTGAACGCCATCGAGCCGGCCATCCGGAACGCGTTTTCGTTCGAGTCGACGTCGTGGTACGAGCCGAACGTCAGGTGCACCTTCACGTCGACGACCGGGTAGCCCGCGAGCACGCCGCTCTTCAGCGTTTCGGTGATGCCCTTGTCGACGGCCGGGATGAATTCACGCGGAATCACGCCGCCCTTGATCTCGTCGAGGAACTCGTAGCCCTTGCCGGGGTTCGGCTCGAGCGTGATCACCGCATGGCCGTACTGACCGCGGCCACCCGACTGCTTGACGAACTTGCCCTCGACGTCGGACGCCGTCGTGCGCACCGTCTCGCGATACGCGACCTGCGGCTTGCCGACCGTCGCTTCGACGCCGAATTCACGCTTCATCCGGTCGACCAGGATTTCGAGGTGAAGCTCGCCCATCCCCGAAATGATCGTCTGGCCGGACTCTTCGTCGGTCTGCACGCGGAACGACGGATCTTCCTGCGCGAGACGGTTCAGCGCGAGGCCCATCTTTTCCTGGTCGGCCTTCGTCTTCGGCTCGACGGCCTGCGAGATCACCGGTTCCGGGAATTCCATCTTCTCGAGGATGATCGGCTTCGCCGGGTCGCACAGCGTGTCGCCGGTGGTCGCTTCCTTCAGGCCGACGGCGGCCGCGATGTCGCCCGCGCGCACTTCCTTGATTTCCTTGCGCTCGTTCGCGTGCATCTGCAGGATCCGGCCGAGCCGTTCCTTCTTGTCCTTGGTCGCGTTCAGCACCGTGTCGCCCGATTCGACGACGCCCGAATACACACGGAAGAAGATCAGCTGACCGACGAACGGGTCGGTCATGATCTTGAACGCGAGCGACGAGAACGGCTCGTCGTCGCTCGGATGACGTTCCGCCGGCTTTTCCGGATCGTGGAAGTCGTGGCCGAGGATCGCGGGCACGTCGACGGGCGACGGCAGGTAGTCGATCACCGCGTCGAGCATCGCCTGCACGCCCTTGTTCTTGAACGCGCTGCCGCACAGCATCGGCACGATCTCGTTCGCGATCGTGCGCTTGCGCAGCGCGGCCTTGATCTCGTCCTCGGTCAGCGATTCATGGTCGTGCAGGTACTTCTCGAGCAGTTCCTCGCTCGCTTCCGCCGCGGCCTCGACCATCTTCTCGCGCCATTCGTGCGCGAGCTCGACGAGGTTCGCGGGGATGTCCTCGTACGTGAACTTCACGCCCTGGCTTTCGTCGTCCCACACGATCGCCTTCATCTTCACGAGGTCGACGACGCCCTGGAAATGATCCTCCGCGCCGATCGGAATCTGGATCGGCACGGCGACGCCTTTCAGGCGCTCGCCGATCTGCCGCTGCACGCGGAAGAAATCGGCGCCGATGCGGTCCATCTTGTTGACGAACGCGATGCGCGGCACCTTGTACTTGTTGGCCTGGCGCCAGACGGTTTCGGACTGCGGCTGCACGCCGCCGACCGAGTCGTAGACCATGCACGCGCCGTCGAGCACGCGCATCGAGCGCTCGACTTCAATCGTGAAGTCGACGTGCCCGGGCGTGTCGATGATGTTGATCCGGTGCTCCGGATAGTTGCCGGCCATGCCCTTCCAGAAGGCCGTGGTCGCGGCCGACGTGATCGTGATGCCGCGTTCCTGCTCCTGCTCCATCCAGTCCATCGTGGCCGCGCCGTCGTGCACTTCACCGATCTTGTGGCTCACGCCGGTGTAAAACAGGATGCGCTCGGTCGTCGTGGTCTTGCCGGCATCGATGTGAGCACTGATCCCGATATTGCGATAGCGCTCGATGGGGGTTTTGCGGGGCACGTGAACCTCCTTAGGTTCGGATCGTAAGCGGGCCGGCTGGGCCGGCCCGGGCTGGACTAGCGAGATTTAAAGGATAGCGCTTGTCCGTGGCTTTTGCAGATGCGGGCAGTGTTGGCCGAATCAAGGCGGGCGCCGCCGCCGACAGGCGAAAAAAAGCCGGCGCGCAACGGGCGGCCGGCTTGGGTCGGTACGCGGCGCGGCGCGGCGTGACGTGACGTGACGTGACGCGGGTCGGGTCGGGTCGGCGGCGCGGCGATATCCGTTACTGGGCTTGCGGCAGCCCTTCGAGCTTCATCCCGGGCTTGATACCTTTCGCCGCGAACCAGCCCTTGCTCATTTCGAGGGCATAGACGCCGTTGTTGCGCGGGCAGTGGTTGTCGGTCGTCTCGGCCTTCATCTCGTCGATGTCGGTGATCGTGCCGTCCGCGCGGATGAACGCGATCGACAGCGGGATCAGCGTGTTCTTCATCCAGAAGCAGTGCACCGCGTTCTCGTTGAACACGAACAGCATGCCTTCGTTCGGCGCGAGCTGCGAACGGTACATCAGCCCCTGTTCGCGGTCGGGGTCGTTCGCGGCGACGGCCGCGTCGATCACGTACATGCCGGCGCGCAGCTTCACGCGCGGGAATTCGCTCGGCTGCTTGGCGCCGGGCGGCACTTGCGCGCTGGCGGCCTGCATGCCGAGCGCGAGGACGGCGAGCGCGGCGGGAAACACGGCGGCGCGCGCAAGGCGGCCGAGCGACGAGCGCAGGGAGAATTGCACAGCAAGGCTCCTATCTGGAAAACAAGACCCGCATGGTACGCGATGCGCGCTGACGGGCACATAAAAGAAAAAGGCAGATCGCCTCGCGGTGATCTGCCTTTCAACGCCGTAAGAACGGCAAGACTGCGTGTTCTTGACTGCGTTATTACAGCAAGCTTACTTAGTTCGAAGCAGCTGCCGGTGCTGCTGCGTCGCTTGCTGCAGCCTTCTTCGATGCCTTGTGGTGCTTCTTAGCTGCGTGGTGCTTCTTAGCAGCGTGCTTAGCCGGTGCCGAAGCAGCTTCAGCAGCAGCCGGAGCAGCTTCCGGAGCCGATGCTTGTGCGAAAGCAGCCGTTGCGAAGAGGCCAGCGACCAGAGCGGCGATCAGTTTGTTCATGTTGTGTTCCTCAGCTTTAGTTAATTAACCAAATGACCCGGCAATAGGAGTCATGTCGTCTAACGGTGCCATCCACCTTTCGGTTGACAGACGCTTCGAGAAATTTCTCATTGCGCTGCGGGCGCCGAATCGTATTCGATAAAAACGTCGCTTTCGTGACGCAAACACGGCTCGGCTGCCAATGCCGGATAGCTAAGGTTGGCATCTGCGTGGTTTAACGCGCGATCTTCGCGGGCGGTTGACGAAAAAGATGACGAAAAATTCGCCTGTCCCGAATTCGTCATCCGGCGGGCGCGAAACCGTCCCACGGCGCGCGCGGCGGCAGCGCGATTGTTTCTCCCGGTGCAATGTCGAGCGCGAATATATCCAGTGCACCGATGCCGACGCGTACCAGGCGCAACGTCGGGAAGCCGACGGCCGCCGTCATCCGGCGCACCTGCCGGTTCTTGCCTTCGGTGATCGCGAGTTCGATCCACGTCGTCGGAATCGCGGCGCGGTAGCGGATCGGCGGGTTGCGCGGCCATAGCGCGTCGGGCGGTTCGATGAATTCGGCGCGGCATGGCCGCGTCACGTAGTCGCCGAGGTCGACGCCGCGCGCGAGCGCCTTCAGGTCGGCGGCGCCCGGCGCGCCCTCGACCTGTGCCCAGTAGCGCTTCACGAGCTTGTGGCGCGGCTCGGCGATGCGCGCCTGCAGCGCGCCGTCGTCGGTGAGCAGCAGCAACCCCTCGCTGTCCGCGTCGAGCCGGCCGGCCGCGTAGACGCCGGGCGTTTTTACCCAGTCGCCGAGCGACGGGCGCGTCTCGTGCGCGGAAAACTGGCAAATCGTGCCGAACGGCTTGTTGAGGGCGATCAGGTTCATGGCGGGTCGTCCGCCCGGCGCGCCGCGGGAGGCGGGGGCGGGCGGTCTATGGCAAATGGCGGAATCTTAATGCATAATACGGAACGCCAAGTCCTCTGTCTTATATAAGACATAAGTGGGGTCTTGATACGCAGTGCCGCGCTTCATGCCGAAGTGCCCGGTTGGGGCGCTAGAATAGCGGCTCGCTGTTGCCGTCACGGGGTGGCCATGCCGCGCCCCCGCGGCGCGCGCAGCTTCGACCAGCATCACCTGCTCAGCCACGTCACTGGAGTCGATCATGCCGTATCAGCACATCAAGGTTCCGGAAGGCGGTGACAAGATCACCGTCAACAAGGACTTCTCGCTCAACGTTTCCGATCAGCCGATCATTCCCTATATCGAAGGCGACGGTACGGGCTTCGATATCACGCCGGTCATGATCAAGGTTGTCGACGCGGCGGTCGCGCATGCCTACAAGGGCAAGCGCAAGATCCACTGGATGGAGATCTTCGCGGGCGAGAAGGCGACGAAGGTGTACGGCCCGGACGTGTGGCTCCCGGACGAAACGCTGCAGGTGCTCAAGGAATACGTGGTGTCGATCAAGGGGCCGCTCACGACCCCGGTCGGCGGCGGCATCCGTTCGCTGAACGTCGCGCTGCGCCAGGAACTCGACCTGTACGTGTGTCTGCGCCCGGTGCAGTACTTCAAGGGCGTGCCGTCGCCGGTGCGCGAGCCGCAAAAGATCGACATGGTGATCTTCCGCGAGAACTCGGAAGACATCTACGCGGGCATCGAATGGGCCGCGGGCTCCGAGCAGGCGAAGAAGGTCATCAAGTTCCTGCAGGACGAGATGGGCGTGAAGAAGATCCGCTTCCCGGAAACCTCGGGGATCGGCGTCAAGCCCGTGTCGACCGAAGGCACCGAGCGTCTCGTGCGCAAGGCGATCCAGTACGCGATCGACAACGATCGCAAGTCGGTCACGCTGGTGCACAAGGGCAACATCATGAAGTTCACGGAAGGCCTGTTCCGTGACGCCGGCTACGCGCTGGCGCAGAAGGAATTCGGCGGCGAGCTGATCGACGGCGGCCCGTGGATGCGCGTGAAGAACCCGAAGACGGGCAACGAGATCGTCATCAAGGATTCGATCGCCGATGCGTTCCTGCAGCAGATCCTGCTGCGCCCGGCCGAATACGACGTGATCGCCACGCTGAACCTGAACGGCGACTACATCTCCGACGCACTGGCCGCGCAGGTCGGCGGCATCGGGATCGCGCCGGGCGCGAACCTGTCGGATTCGGTCGCGATGTTCGAGGCGACGCACGGCACGGCACCGAAGTACGCGGGCAAGGATTACGTGAACCCGGGTTCCGAGATCCTGTCGGCGGAAATGATGCTGCGCCACCTCGGCTGGACGGAAGCAGCCGACACGATCATCGCCGCGATGGAGAAGTCGATCCTGCAGAAGCGCGTCACGTACGACTTCGCGCGCCTGATGGAAGGTGCGACGCAGGTGTCGTGCTCGGGCTTCGGTGAAGTGCTGATCGAGAACATGTAAGTCCCCTTCCGGGGTGGGCCGGCAGGTGCCGGCCGCCCCGGCGCTGACTGCCGGCGCCGGAGCGTTTCGTGGATGGCAGGTTTGTTGGCAGGGTGGTCCGGCATGCGGGCCGCGGCGCCGCGATGCGGCCCGGAGGCCCTGCAAGGTAGAACATGACGGCCCTCGCAACACCACCGCCCGGCTGAGCCGGCGCGCCCCTTTCGCGACCGACCTGGTCGCTCCCCGCCGGTTACCGCCGGCGCTCCTCAGTCCAAATTTTCACGTAGCAACGCATCGACCATGTCCACTTCGCCCAAGATCATCTATACCCTCACTGACGAAGCGCCCGCGCTCGCGACCTATTCGCTGCTGCCGATCGTCAAGGCCTTCACGCGTTCGTCCGGCGTCGCCGTCGAAACGCGCGACATCTCGCTCGCCGGCCGCATCGTCGCGGCATTCGCAGACGTCCTGCCGCCCGAGCAGAAGGGTTCCGACGATCTGGCCGAACTGGGCCAGCTCACGCTGAAGCCGGAAGCGAACATCATCAAGCTGCCGAACATCAGCGCATCGGTGCCGCAGCTCAAGGCCGCGATCGCCGAACTGCAGGCGCAGGGCTATTCGCTGCCGGCCTATCCGGAAGATCCGTCGACGGACGAAGAGAAGGCCGTCAAGGCCCGCTACGACAAGATCAAGGGCAGCGCGGTGAACCCGGTGCTGCGCGAAGGCAACTCCGACCGCCGCGCGCCGCTGTCGGTCAAGAACTACGCACGCAAGCATCCGCACAAGATGGGCGCCTGGAAAGCGACGTCGAAGGCGCACGTCGCGCACATGAGCGAAGGCGACTTCTACGGCAGCGAGAAGTCGGCGCTGATCGCCGAAGCCGGCAGCGTGAAGATCGAACTCACGACGACCGACGGCGCGAAGAAGGTGCTGAAGGAAAAGACGGCCGTGAAGGCGGGTGAGGTCATCGACGCATCGGTGATGAGCCGCAACGCGCTGCGCAGCTTCATCGAAGCGCAGATCGCCGACGCGAAGGCGCAGGACGTGCTGTTCTCGGTGCACCTGAAGGCGACCATGATGAAGGTCTCGGACCCGATCCTGTTCGGTCACTTCGTGTCGGTGTTCTACCGCGACGCGCTTGCGAAGCACGCAGACGTGCTGGCGCAGGCCGGTTTTAACCCCAACAACGGGATCGGCGACCTGTACGCGCGCCTGAAGGACCTGCCGGCCGACACGCGCGAAGCGATCGAAGCCGACATCAAGGCCGAATACGCGGTGCGTCCGCGCCTTGCGATGGTCAACTCGGACAAGGGCATCACGAACCTGCACGTGCCGAGCGACGTGATCGTCGACGCATCGATGCCGGCGATGATCCGCGATTCGGGCGGCATGTGGGGCCCGGACGGCCAGCTGTACGACGCGAAGGCCGTGATTCCGGATCGTTGCTACGCCGGTGTCTACCAGGTCGTGATCGAGGACTGCAAGCAGCACGGCGCGTTCGATCCGGTCACGATGGGCAGCGTGCCGAACGTGGGCCTGATGGCGCAGGCGGCTGAAGAATACGGTTCGCACGACAAGACGTTCCTGATCCCGGCGGATGGCGTCGTGCGCGTCACCGACGAAGCGGGCAACGTGCTGCTCGAGCATGCGGTGGAGTCGGGCGACATCTGGCGCATGTGCCAGACGAAGGACGCACCGGTGCAGGACTGGGTCAAGCTCGCGGTCAACCGCGCGCGCGCGACCGGCGCACCGGCCGTGTTCTGGCTCGATCCGGCACGCGCGCACGACGCGCAGATCATCGCGAAGGTCGAGCGTTACCTGAAGGACCACGACACGAACGGCCTCGACATCCGCGTGATGACGCCGGTCGACGCGACGCGCTTCTCGCTCGAGCGCATCCGCGCGGGCAAGGACACGATCTCGGTCACCGGCAACGTGCTGCGCGACTACCTGACCGACCTGTTCCCGATCATGGAACTCGGCACCAGCGCGAAGATGCTGTCGATCGTGCCGCTGATGGCCGGCGGCGGGATGTTCGAAACGGGTGCGGGCGGCTCCGCGCCGAAGCACGTGCAGCAGTTCGTCGAGGAAGGCTTCCTGCGCTGGGATTCGCTCGGCGAATTCCTCGCGCTCGCGGCATCGCTCGAACACCTCGGCAACGCGTACCAGAACCCGAAGGCGCTCGTGCTCGCGAAGACGCTCGACCAGGCGACCGGCAAGTTCCTGGACGAGAACAAGTCGCCGGCGCGCAAGGTCGGCGGCCTCGACAACCGCGGCAGCCACTTCTACCTGTGCCTGTACTGGGCGCAGGCGCTGGCCGAGCAGACCGAGGACGCGGCGCTGAAGGCGCAGTTCGAAGGCGTGGCGAAGTCGTTGTCGGACAACGAAGCGCGCATTCTGGAAGAGCTGGCTGCCGCGCAGGGCAAGGCGCAGGCCATCGGCGGCTACTATCGTCCGAACGTCGACCTGACGAGCCAGGCGTTGCGCCCGAGCGCGACGCTGAACGCCATCGTCGACGCGGTTGCCTGACACGGGCCGCGCGATCGCGCGAGTCGAAGCAAGTGACGGCGTGGCGGGCCTGGCTGCCCTCCGCCCGTCACAAGAAAAAAACGCCCCGGTCGCCCGGGGCGTTTTTTGTTGCAGGCTTGCCATTCAGACGTGAACGATTTCCCATTCGGCGATTTCGTGCGGCACTTCGAGCGTTGCCGTGTCCAGTTCGGACAGTTGCTCGCAGTCGCCGCGGGAGATGTGGTCGGCCGCCACTTCGGGGCACGAGAATGCGCCGAGCAGGGCGTTGCCGAACGTCGCTTCCCAGCCACCGTTACCCGGCAGGATGTAGAACGACCCGAGCGCTGAACCAAAGCGAAATCCCTTCATTTCCGTTCTCCCTTTCTGATCACAAGCGATTCTGTTGTGCCGTCTGCCGGTTCGACCGGCTGTGGCCCGACTGGCTGCTTGCGCCGCGTTCCTTATCGAACGTCGTGGCGAAGCGTCAGTGCATGGGACAAAGTCTACGTCCGCGACCCGGTTGGATGGTGCATGTCGAACGGCTCCACTAAACAAAAATTCTCTTTCAAAAACAAATATTTACATTCTGCGTTTTGTATTGCAGAACGTTTTTCGGCATCGCGAAACGGGAAATTTGTGCCCTGCACCACGAATTTTTACAACGCAGAGACTTGTTCCGCATCGTGAAATATTGGCGGGTTGGCGAACCGGTGACGCGGCCGGTGCTGGGGCGCGGCTGAACGGCAGGTGCCGGGCGGCCGCCTGGAGACTGCATGGGGCGGGCGGCGAGTGGGGTTGGGGAGCGAGTGAAGGGCTGCGGATCGCCGATCGGCGATGCCGGTCGATGCGTGCTGAATCCAGCGCGGCGTTGTCGAGTCTGCGGCGTATCGCCGCCAGTCCGGCGGCGACGCGTCTCGATATGAGCCTGCGGTTATGATGACGCGGGCATCAGGATTGGCGTCGCGCATCGGCGCTTCAGCCGGCCGGCGCGGGCGTCGCGGCGGTCGCGCGACGCAGCATGGATAACGAGGAACGATTTGATGATACGGAGAACCTTCCTGTCGCGCGCCATCGGTGTCGCGGCCGCGTCGCTGTTCGCCCGCGCCGCGTGGGCGCAGCATGCCGGTCACGCCGGCATGGCCGGCATGGACTCGATGGACGACATGCCCGGCATGTCGGACATGTCAGGAATGGCGGGTCACGGGCAGCATGGCAAGTCCGCGCCGGCCGCGCTCGCTGCCGCCGACGCGCTGCCGGCCGGCGCGCCGCTCGCGGCGCTGCGTACGCTCGCGAACGAAAGCCGCGATCCCGGCACGTTCCGGGCCACGCTGGTGGCCCAGCCGGTGGCGCGCCCGATGCTGCGCGGTGCGCGGCCGACCACGTTCTGGCAGTTCGGCTCGGGCACGCAGGGCCCAGTCGTTGGTCCGCTGATCGACGTGCGCGAGGGCGACTCGGTCGAGATCAAGTTCGTGAACAAGCTGCCGCAACCGTCGACGATCCACTGGCACGGTCTGCCGGTGCCGCCCGACCAGGACGGCAACCCGTCCGATCCCGTCGCGCCCGGCGCGTCGCGAGTGTACCGCTTCACGCTGCCGAAGGGGAGCGCCGGTACCTACTGGTACCACCCGCACCCGCACATGATGACGGCCGAGCAGGTGTTTCGCGGGCTCGCCGGCCCGTTCGTCGTGCGCGCCGCGGACGATCCGCTGGCGGGTTGGCCCGAGCGCAACCTGTTCGTGTCGGACCTGAAACTTGCGCGCGACGGCACGATTGCACCGAACGACATGATGGACTGGATGAACGGCCGCGAAGGCCAGTTCGTGCTGGTTAACGGCGCACGCCGGCCGCGGATCGACGTTGCGGGCGACGAGCGCTGGCGCGTGTGGAACGCGTGCAGCGCGCGCTACTTGCGGGTCGCGTTCGACGACGGCCGTGCATTCGAGCACGCGGGCACCGACGGCGGGCTGTTCGACGCGCCGCGCCGTGTCACGTCGCTGCTGATCGCGCCGGGCGAACGTGCGGAGCTGCTGGTGCGCGCCGGCGATCGCGCGTCGCGCGCGGTGCTGCAGGCGGCCGAATACGACCGCCGCAAGATGTCGATGTCGCACGATGACGGGCACGGCAGCCTGCCGGCCGATCCGGCACTGGCGCTGGCCGACGTCGCGTTTTCGCCGGCCACCGCGCGTGTGCTGCCGACGACATTGCGTGCGGTGCCGTCGTTGGGCGAGCCGGTTGCGCACAAGGAGGTCGCGTTCGGCGAGGAGATGGATATGGACGCGATGATGAAGGGGGGCGCACACGGCCGCCCGGCGGGCATGCGCTTCACGATCAACGGCGACACCTACGCGCCGCACCGTGCAACGCTGACGAGCCGCGCTGGCGACGTCGAGCGCTGGACGATCCGCAACGGCACTGACATGGATCACCCGTTCCACCTGCACGGCACGCAGTTCCAGGTGATCGAACGGGCATCGGGCGGTTCACGCACGAGCGAACCGTTCCGTGCATGGCGCGATACCGTGAACGTGCGCAGCGGCGAAACCGTGACGATTCTCGTCACGCAGGACATGCGCGGAGAGCGCATGTTTCATTGCCACATTCTCGAACACGAAGATCTCGGCATGATGGGTACGCTGAAGGTCGTGTAACGAAGTGACGATTATGTTTCACGTGCCGGATGAGTATCCGATCTGCGTGTGTGACAAGACAATACGTGTTCAATTATCGGGATTGAACGAAAAGGCCGGCCAATCGATAATCGATTGGCCGGCCTCGAAAAAAAGAAACCCGGCGCAATGCGCCGGGTTTCTTCGTCTGATATCCGGTGCCTTATACGGCCTGGATGTTCGACGCTTGCTTGCCCTTCGGCCCTTGGACGACGTCAAAGCTCACCTTCTGGCCTTCCTTCAGCGTCTTGAAGCCATTCATGGTGATAGCCGAGAAGTGCGCAAACAGATCCTCACCGCCCTCATCGGGAGTGATGAAACCGAAGCCCTTCGCGTCGTTGAACCACTTAACGATACCAGTTGCCATTTCCTACTTCCCCTGTCACACAGTCGCTGCTACTTACCACGAGCACGCTCGAAAAGCTAAACGACCGGAAAATGCAGCCGTTCCCCCCTCACAAGCTCACCTCGGCCTCTTTCAACTTGCCGACCGGCAAATTGAAAAAAGTGCCAGCTTGATTGTTGGCGCTCTTTATTGGAGTGTCAAGTGGAATTTTTAGACGTTTAGAGGGACGTTGTAAAGAACCCATTTTCAGGGTTTTTCCGGCTTTGCTTGGCAGCACGCGGCCAAGCGCGAGGACTTGAAAAGCCGCATAATCGGCTCATATACCAGGCTCGAGTGACACGCGTTCGAGTCGTCCCGGCTTGTGGGATACTGGATGCGGACACGACGTTCCGGTGCGGTTCCCCCTGACGGTTCGTGTTCCGCGCCACGCGTGAAAGCCGGCACCGCAGCCGGCTTTCGTATGGCACGAAGAAGATTGCGTGTTCCGGGATTCCGGGGAGGGCGCCGGCCGGTCGGTCGGGTAATGGCAGGATTGCGGGCCTGTCCGAGTTGTTTAGAATGGGTGTATGGCGATTATCCCGGACAAGCAGGACAGCACCGTCCTGGAACGCAAGCAGCAGAAGCTCAAGCCGCCTTCGATGTACAAGGTGGTGCTGCTGAACGACGACTTCACGCCGATGGAATTCGTCGTGATGGTGGTCCAGGAGTATTTCAAGAAGGATCGCGAGACGGCCACGCAGATCATGCTGAAGGTCCATCGCGAAGGGCGAGGGGTTTGTGGGGTCTATACGCGGGACATCGCGTCGACCAAGGTTGAGCAAGTCGTTACCCATGCGCGGCAGGCCGGGCATCCGCTGCAGTGCGTGATGGAGGAAGCATGATTGCCCAGGAATTGGAAGTCAGCCTGCACATGGCGTTCATGGAAGCACGCCAGGCGCGCCATGAGTTCATAACGGTCGAGCATTTGCTGCTGGCCCTGCTGGATAATCCGACGGCAGCCGAGGTGTTGCGCGCGTGCGCGGCCAACATCGAGGACTTGCGTCAGAACCTGCGCAATTTCATCCACGACAACACACCTACCGTCCCGGGTACCGACGATGTCGATACCCAGCCGACGCTCGGTTTCCAGCGCGTGATCCAGCGCGCGATCATGCACGTCCAGTCGACGTCGAACGGCAAGAAGGAAGTCACCGGCGCTAACGTGCTGGTCGCGATCTTCGGCGAGAAGGATTCGCATGCCGTCTACTACCTGCAGCAGCAGGGCGTCACGCGCCTGGACGTCGTGAACTTCATTTCGCACGGCATCGCGAAGACCAACGGCGGCGAAGCCGCGAAGTCGGCCGACGCGAGCGCGGAAAGCGAAGACGCGAACGCGCAGAAGGAAACGCCGCTCGCGCAATTCACGCAGAACCTGAACCAGATGGCGAAGGACGGCCGCATCGATCCGCTGATCGGTCGCGAGCCCGAAGTCGAGCGCGTGGTCCAGGTGCTGTGCCGTCGCCGCAAGAACAATCCGCTGCTCGTCGGCGAGGCCGGCGTCGGCAAGACCGCGATCGCGGAAGGGCTCGCCTATCGCATCACGCGCGGCGAAGTGCCGGACATTCTCGCGAACGCGCAGGTCTACTCGCTCGACATGGGCGCGCTGCTCGCCGGCACCAAGTACCGCGGCGATTTCGAGCAACGTCTGAAGACGGTGCTGAAGGAGCTGAAGGAGCGTCCGCACGCGATCCTGTTCATCGACGAAATTCATACGCTGATCGGCGCGGGCGCCGCGTCGGGCGGCACGCTCGACGCGTCGAACCTGCTGAAGCCGGCGCTGTCGTCGGGCACGCTCAAGTGCATCGGCGCGACCACGTTCACCGAATATCGCGGCATCTTCGAGAAGGATGCGGCGCTGTCGCGGCGCTTCCAGAAGGTCGACGTGAGCGAGCCGACCGTCGAGCAGACGGTCGCGATCCTGCGCGGGCTGAAGTCGCGCTTCGAGGAGCATCACGGCGTCAAGTATTCGTCGGGCGCACTGTCGGCCGCGGCCGAACTGTCGGCGCGCTTCATTACCGACCGTCACCTGCCGGACAAGGCGATCGACGTGATCGACGAGGCAGGCGCCGCCCAGCGCATCCTGCCGAAGTCGAAGCAGAAGAAGACGATCGGCAAGAGCGAGATCGAGGAAATCATCTCGAAGATCGCGCGCGTGCCGCCGCAGAGCGTGTCGCAGGATGATCGCAGCAAGCTGCAGACGCTCGACCGCGACCTGAAGAGCGTCGTGTTCGGCCAGGATCCGGCGATTGATGCGCTTGCGGCCTCGATCAAGATGGCACGCGCGGGCCTCGGCAAGATGGACAAGCCGATCGGCGCGTTCCTGTTCTCCGGCCCGACGGGTGTCGGCAAGACCGAAGTGGCGCGCCAGCTCGCGTTCACGCTCGGCATTGAGCTGATCCGCTTCGACATGTCGGAATACATGGAGCGTCACGCGGTGAGCCGCCTGATCGGCGCGCCGCCGGGCTATGTCGGGTTCGACCAGGGCGGCTTGCTGACCGAAGCCGTCACGAAGAAGCCGCACTGCGTGCTGCTGCTCGACGAAATCGAGAAGGCGCATCCGGACATCTTCAACGTGCTGCTGCAGGTGATGGACCACGGCACGCTGACGGACAACAACGGCCGCAAGGCGGATTTCCGCAACGTCATCATCATCATGACGACGAACGCGGGCGCCGAGTCGATGCAGAAGGCGACGATCGGCTTCACGACGCGCCGCGAGACGGGCGACGAGATGACCGACATCAAGCGCCTGTTCACGCCGGAGTTCCGCAACCGCCTGGATTCGATCATCAGCTTCCGCTCGCTCGATGAGGAAATCATCATGCGCGTGGTCGACAAGTTCCTGATCCAGCTCGAGGAACAGCTGCACGAGAAGAAGGTCGACGCGCTCTTCACCGACGCGTTGCGCAAGCATCTCGCGAAGCACGGCTTCGACCCGCTGATGGGCGCGCGGCCGATGCAGCGGCTGATCCAGGACACGATC
Organism: Burkholderia sp. ZZQ-2; assembly: GCF_050768715.1. Lineage (NCBI taxonomy): Bacteria > Pseudomonadati > Pseudomonadota > Betaproteobacteria > Burkholderiales > Burkholderiaceae > Burkholderia > Burkholderia sp. ZZQ-2. The sequence continues at coordinate 16,227 of NZ_LDVA01000197.1, forward strand.
CGGCGCGCGCTGGCCGACGAACTGCTGTTCGGCAAGCTCGTCAACGGCGGCCACGTGACGGTCGATGTCGACGAAAACGACAAGGTGCAGTTGTCGTTCGACAAGCTGGCGAATCCGCCGCACAAGCCGAACGAAGAGACGGTCGAAGTCGAGTAAGCGATAATTCGTTGTTCATGCGAACGGCGCGGGAAGTTCTCCGCGCCGTTTCGTTTTATCCGGCGCCGGCGGCGCAATGGTGGTGCAGGGGAGTGGTAAGGCAGTGACACAACAACAACGGTCGTTCGACAACATCGTCGCGCGCGAACAAGGGTTGCGCCATGCGCTGACGTCGGGGCAGATGGCGATGATCGCGATCGGCGGCGCGATCGGCACGGGCCTGTTCCTCGGCAGCGGGTTCGCGATCGGGCTCGCCGGCCCGAGCGTGCTGGTCTCGTATGCGATCGGCGCGCTGATCGCGCTGCTGCTGATGGGCGCGCTCGCGGAAATGACGGTCGCGCATCCGACCGCCGGCTCGTTCGGCGCGTATGCCGAGCACTACGTCGGCCCCCTCGCCGGCTTCCTGGTGCGCTATGCGTACTGGTTCGCGGTGGTGTTCGCGATCGGCACCGAGATCAGCGCGATCGCCGTGTTCATGAAGTACTGGTTCCCGGCCGTGCCCGGCTGGTACTGGGTGATCGGCTTCTCCGCGCTGCTGATCGCCGTGAATCTCGCGAGCGTCACGCTGTACGGCACGGTCGAATACGCATTCTCGCTGCTGAAGATCGCGGCGATCGTCGTGTTCATCGTGCTCGGCGCGTATCTCGTGTGGTCGGCGCCGGTCGCATCCGGCATCGGTTTCGCCAACTACACCGCGCACGGCGGCTTCATGCCGAAGGGGCCGTGGGGCACCTGGGTCGCGGTGATCGTCGCGATCTTCAGCTACATGAGCATCGAAGCCGTCGCGATCGCGGCCGGCGAGGCACGCGATCCGCAGCACGCGGTCACGCGCGCATTCCGCTCGACCGTGTTTCGGCTCGTCCTGTTCTACCTGCTGACGCTGTCGCTGATGCTCGCGATCGTGCCGTGGACGCAGGCCGGCACCGACGAAAGCCCGTTCGTGAAGGTGATGGCCGCGACCCACGTGCCGTACGCGGCGGGCGTGATCAACTTCGTGTTGCTGATCGCGGCGTTGTCGGCGATGAACAGCCAGCTTTACGTGACGACGCGGATGATGTTCAGCCTGTCGCGTGCGCGGCTCGCGCCCGCGGTGTTTGGCCGGCTCGGCACGAACGGCGTGCCGCGCGCGGCGCTGTGGATCTCGACCAGCGGCGTCGCGGTCGCGGCCGTGCTGGTCGCGCTCGCGCCCGACACCGCATTCACGGTGATGATGGCGATCGCGATGTTCGGCGCGCTGTTCACGTGGCTGATGATCTTCGTCACGCACCTGCGCTTCCGTTCGCGGTATCGCGGCCCCGCGCTCGCGTTCCGGATGTGGGGGCACCCGTTCGGCAGCCTGCTCGGTGCGGGGCTCGTCGCGGCGATCCTGTTCACGACCGCGTTCACGCGCGAATTCCGGATGACGATGGTGGTCGGCGTCGTGTTCGTCGTGCTGCTCACGCTCGCGTACGCGCTGCATTACCGGCACGAACACGCTCGTTGACGGTGCCGGCGCGGCCGCCCGCGCCGTTTTTTCCGGTCGCTAAGGTTCGGTTAAGCCCGCGGCGACTACATTCGATCCTGCCTGCAAGGCGGGCGCGGCATGCGCCGGCTCGCCACCTTCCTGCAAAAAGGGGTGCGAATGAACAAACTTCCCGAAATCACGGTCGCGTTCTGGATCATGAAGATCTGCGCGACGACGCTCGGCGAAACCGGCGGCGACCTGTTGTCGATGACGCTGAACGTCGGCTATGCGGCGAGCTCGATCCTGCTGTTCGGTTTCTTTCTCGTGACGCTGGGTGCGCAGCTCAGGACGACGCGTTATCGCCCGGCGATCTACTGGGCCGTGATCGTCGCGACGAGCACGGCCGGCACGACGATGTCCGATTTCATGGATCGCACGCTCGGCCTCGGCTATGCGGCCGGCTCGTCGATCCTGGTCGCGATCCTGCTGGCCATCTTCGCCGTGTGGCGCCTCAGCGGCGAATCGCTGTCGGTCGACCTGATCCGCACGCGCAAGGTCGAGCTGCTGTACTGGATCGCGATCCTGTTCTCGAACACGCTGGGCACCGCGCTCGGCGACTTCCTCGCGGACAGCTCGGGGCTCGGTTTCGGCGGCGGCGCGCTGCTGATCGGCGGGTTGCTCGCGGCGATCGTGCTTGCGCACTATTTCACGCGGATCTCGGGCGTGCTGCTGTTCTGGGCCGCGTTCGTGCTCACGCGGCCGTTCGGTGCGACGGTCGGCGATCTGCTGACGAAGCCGGTTGCGAAGGGTGGTCTCGCGCTCGGGACGGTTGGTTCGTCGGCGGTGCTGCTCGGCGTGCTGGTCGCACTGGTGATCTACGCGATCGTCGCCCAGGCGCGGCAGCGCGACCTTGCGCCCGCGCGGATCGTGCAACCCGTCGAAGAGTGACGGCGACGGACTGGAAAAAGGGGCCGCGAGGCCCCTTTGTCATTGCGCCGTTCAGTGACGGCCAGTGCTGCCGAAGCCGCCCTCGCCGCGATCGCTTTCCGCGAAGTCGTCGACGATGTTGAACTGCGCCTGCACGACCGGCACGATCACGAGCTGGGCGAGCCGTTCGAACGGATTCAGCACGAACTCGGTCTGGCCGCGGTTCCACGTCGAGACCATCAACTGGCCCTGGTAGTCGGAATCGATCAGGCCGACGAGGTTGCCGAGCACGATCCCGTGCTTGTGGCCGAGGCCCGAGCGCGGCAGGATCAGCGCGGCGTAGCCCGGATCGGCGAGGTGGATCGCGAGCCCCGTCGGCACGAGCGTCGTTTCGCCCGGCTGCAGCGTCACCGGCGCGTCGAGGCACGCACGCAGGTCGAGGCCCGCGCTGCCGGTGGTCGCGTAGGCGGGCAGGTAGTCGCGCATGCGCGCGTCGAGAATCTTCAGGTCGAGTTTCATGCGGTTGTCGGATGAGGCGGGAAGGGCGCGGCGGCGACGGCCGCCGCGCGGGAGATCAGATCAGGCGGTTGTCGGGCAGGCGTTTCGCGATTTCCGCGACGAGCGTGTGCGCGAGTTCGTCTTTCGGTGCACGCGGCAGGCGCGTGAGGCCGGCGGCCTCGAACAGCACGACTTCGTTGTCGTCGCGGCCGAACGTCAGCGGGCCGAGGTTGCCGACGAGCAGCGGCACGTTCTTGCGTTTGCGCTTCTCGTCGCCGTGCACGTCGAGGTCGCCGCTTTCGGCCGCGAACCCGACGCAGTACGGCGGATCGGGCAGCGCCGCGACCGATGCGAGGATGTCCGGGTTCTCGACGAATGCGAGTGCGGGCATCTTGCGGTCGGCCGTCTTCTTCATCTTGTGCTCGGCCGGCTGGGCGACGCGCCAGTCGGCGACCGCGGCCACCGCGATGAAGATGTCGGCGTCGTTCACGGCATGCATCACCGCGTCGTACATCTGCTGGGCCGTCTGCACGTCCTGCCGGTAGACGCCCCACGGCGTGTCGAGCGCGACCGGCCCCGCGACGAGATGCACGTCGGCGCCGGCCTGCTGCGCGGCGCGCGCGAGCGCGAAGCCCATCTTGCCGCTCGAGCGGTTCGTGAGGCCGCGTACCGGATCGAGCGGTTCGAACGTCGGGCCGGCCGTGATCAGCACGCGCCGGTGCGCGAGCACCTTCGGCGCGAAGTGCGCGACGATCGCTTCATAGATCGCCTCGGGCTCGAGCATGCGGCCGTCGCCGACTTCGCCGCACGCCTGCGCACCCGAATCCGGGCCGAGCACCGACACGCCGTCCGCGCGCAGTTGCGCGGCATTGCGTTGCGTGGCCGGGTTTTGCCACATCTGGCGGTTCATCGCGGGGACGACGAGCAGCGGGCAATCGCGCGCGACGCACAGCGTCGACAGCAGATCGTCCGCGAACCCGTGCGCGAGCTTCGCGAGGAAATCCGTCGACGCGGGCGCGATCACGATCGCGTCGGCTTCGCGCGACAGGTCGATGTGCGCCATGTTGTTGTCGATGCGCGCGTCCCATTGGCTCGTATAGACGGGCCGGCCCGACAGCGCCTGCATCGTGACGGGCGTGATGAACTGGGTAGCGGCTTCGGTCATCGCGACCTGCACGGTCGCGCCTGCCTTCACGAGCAGCCGCGTGAGCTCGGCGATCTTGTAGCAGGCGATGCCGCCCGTCAGGCCGAGAACGAGGTGTTTTCCTGCGAGTTCTGCTTGTGCCAACTCAGGCCTCCAAGGGTCGAACGGAACGGCCGGCGCGAAGCCGGCCGTCGACGCCGAGTATGCGCGCTTAGCGCGAGCCGCGCACGCGACGCAGTTCGTCGTAGATCAGCAGCACCGCGCCGATCGTGATCGCGGAATCGGCGAGGTTGAACGCCGGGAAGTGCCAGGCGCCGAGGTGGAAATCGAGGAAGTCGATCACGTGGCCGTAGACGAGCCGGTCGATCACGTTGCCGAGCGCGCCGCCGAGGATCAGCGCGAGCGACACGCTGAACAGCCGCTGGTGGCCGTGGCGCTTCAGCAGGAAGCAGATCACGAGCGTCGCGCCGATGCCGAGCGCGGTGAACGCCCAGCGCTGCCAGCCGCTCGCGGTCGACAGGAAACCGAACGCGGCGCCGCGGTTGTACACCAGCACGAGGTTGAAGAACGACGTCAGCGCATGCTGCGCGCCGTACACGAACGTTTTCAGGATCGCGATCTTCGACAGCTGGTCGAACAGGATCACGATCAGCGAAATGCCGAGCCAGGGCGCAAGCGCGCCGCTGGCCGGTTTCGAGAGGGTTTTCGCCATATTCAAGCAGCGCTCCGGATTTCGCCGTTTTCGAACAGGTTGGAGAAGCAGCGGCCGCACAGCGTCGGGTGATCGGCGTGCGCGCCGACATCTTCGCGGTAGTGCCAGCAGCGTTCGCACTTCTGGTACTTCGACGCTGCGACGTCGACGCTTTCCTGCGCCTCGTCGTCGACCTTGACGACCGTCGCGGCCGACGTGATCAGCACGAACTTGAGATCATCGCCGAGGCTCGTGAGCGCGTCGTAGCGTGCGCCGCTCGCATGCACGGCGACTTCGGCCTGCAGCGACGAACCGATGCGGTTCGCGGTGCGCGCTTCCTCGAGCGCCTTCGTCACGTTGCCGCGCACGTCGCGCAGCAGCGCCCACTTCTCGATCAGCGCGGCCGAGCCGGCGACTTCCGGATACGCGTAGTAGGTTTCCGTGAAGATCGTGTCGCTGGCCGGCTGGAACACCTTCCACGCTTCTTCCGCCGTGAACGACAGGAACGGTGCGAGCACGCGCAGCAGGCCGTGCGTGAGGTGGTACAGCGCGGTCTGCGCGGAGCGGCGCGCGCGCGAATCGGCCGCGCTCGTGTACAGGCGGTCCTTCAGCACGTCGAGGTAGAAGCCGCCGAGATCTTCCGAGCAGTACGTCTGCAGCTTCGCGACGACCGGGTGGAATTCGTACTTCTCGTAGTGGCCGAGCAGTTCCGTCTGCAGTTGCTGCGAGAACGCGACCGCATAACGGTCGATCTCGAGCCATTCGTCGACGGGCACCGCGTGCTGCGCGAAGTCGAAGTCCGACAGGTTCGCGAGCAGGAAGCGCAGCGTGTTGCGGATGCGGCGGTAGCCTTCGGTCACGCGCTTCAGGATTTCCTCGGAGATCGCGAGCTCGCCCGAATAGTCGGTCGATGCGATCCAAAGGCGGATGATTTCCGCGCCGAGGCGGTTCGCGACTTCATGCGGATCGATGCCGTTGCCGAGCGACTTGCTCATCTTGCGGCCTTCGCCGTCGACCGTGAAGCCGTGCGTGAGCAGGCCCTTGTACGGCGCGCGGCCGTCGATCATCGATGCGGTCAAGAGCGACGAGTGGAACCAGCCGCGGTGCTGGTCCGAGCCTTCGAGGTAGAGGTCGGCCGGGAACTGCAGCTGATCCTTGTGCGAGCCGCGCAGCACGTGCCAGTGCGTCGTGCCCGAGTCGAACCACACGTCGAGCGTGTCGCGGTTCTTTTCGTACAGGTTCGCGTCGTCGCCGATCAGCTCGCGCGGGTCGAGCGTCTGCCAGGCCTCGATACCCGACTGCTCGACGCGCTTCGCGACTTCCTCGAGCAGCTCGAGCGTGCGCGGGTGCAGCTCGCCGGTTTCCTTGTGCACGAAGAACGCCATCGGCACGCCCCATTGGCGCTGGCGCGACAGCGTCCAGTCGGGACGGTTCGCGATCATGCTGAACAGGCGCTGCTTGCCCCACGACGGGTAGAACGCGGTGGCGTCGATGCCTTCGAGCGCGGTTTCGCGCAGCGTCTTGCCGCCGTCGCGCGGCGTCACGTCCATGCCGGCGAACCACTGCGACGTCGCGCGGTAAATGATCGCCGTCTTGTGACGCCAGCAGTGCATGTAGCTGTGCTTGTAGTGCTCGCTGCGCAGCAGCGAGCCGGCCTCGCGCAGCGCGTCGACGACCTTCGGGTTTGCGTCCCAGATCGACAGGCCGCCGAACAGCGGCAGCGATTCGATGTAACGACCGTCGCCCATCACCGGGTTGATGATGTCCGAGTCGGTCATCCCGTGCGCCTTGCACGACTGGAAGTCCTCGATGCCGTACGCGGGCGACGAGTGCACGACGCCGGTACCGGTGTCGGTCGTCACGTAGTCGCCGAGGTAGACGGGCGCGGTGCGCTTGTAGCCGGGGTGAGCCGATGCGAGCGGGTGGTGGAAGCGCAGGTTCGCGAGCTTCACGCCCGGCGCGGTCGCGACGACGCGGCCGGTCAGCTTGAAGTCGGTCATGCAGGCTTCGACACGTTCTTCCGCGATGATCAGCAGCCCGCGCTCGGTGTCGACCAGCGCGTAGACGATTTCCGGATGGAGGTTCAGCGCCTGGTTCGCGGGGATCGTCCACGGCGTGGTGGTCCAGATCACGATGCCGCCCTCGGCGCGCGGCAGCGCCGGCAGGCCGAACGCCTGCGCGGTCTTTTCCGGTTCCGCGAACGCGAACATCACGTCGATCGTCGGGTCGGTGCGGTCCTTGTACTCGACTTCCGCTTCCGCGAGCGCCGAGCCGCAGTCGAAGCACCAGTTCACCGGCTTCAGCCCGCGATACACGTAGCCCTTTTCGATGATCTTGCCGAGCGCGCGGATCTCTTCAGCCTCGTTGACGAAGTTCATCGTCTTGTACGGGTTGGCCCAGTCGCCGAGCACGCCGAGACGCTTGAAGCCGACCTTCTGCTTCTCGATCTGCTCGGTCGCGTACGCGCGTGCCTTGCTCATCACTTCGGCCGCCGGCAGCGACTTGCCGAACTGCTTCTCGATCTGGATCTCGATCGGCATCCCGTGGCAATCCCAGCCGGGCACGTACGGCGCGTCGAAGCCGGCCATGTTGCGCGACTTGACGACGATGTCCTTCAGGATCTTGTTGACGGCGTGGCCGAGGTGGATGTCGCCGTTCGCATACGGCGGGCCGTCGTGCAGGATGAACTTCGGCCGGCCCTTGCTGGCTGCGCGGATCTTCTCGTAGAGGCCGCGCTCTTCCCATTCCTTGACCCACTGCGGCTCGCGCTTGGGCAGGTCGCCGCGCATCGGGAACGGCGTGTCGAGCAGGTTGACCGGATACTTGGCCTGCGGTTTCGAATCGGCTTTCTTGTTGCTCATGATGGGATCGCTATCTAAATCGGGAGACGCGCGAGCGTCGTGAATCGGGGATGCGCGCGAGTGAGCGGCGCGAGGGTGCGGCGCCAGGCGCCGCCGTCCGGATCAGCTAATTCGGTCGGTGGCCGACGTCGAGAAGCCCGTGGCGCGGCTGCCCGGCGCACGGTCACGCTCGATGAAGTACGCGCGTGCATTCGCGACGTCCAGCGCGATCGCGCGCGACAGCGCCTCGAGATCGTCGAATTTCGCCTCGTCGCGCAGCTTCTTCAGGAATTCGACGCGGATGAGCTTGCCGTACGCGTCGCCGTGCCAGTCGAGCAGGTGGACCTCGAGCAGCACGCGGCCGGAATCGTCGACGGTCGGGCGCAGCCCGAGGCTCGCGACGCCCGGCAGCGGGGTGGGGCCGAGGCCGTGCACCTGCACGACGAAGATGCCCGCGAGCGCCGGACGCTTGTGCGCGATCGGGAGGTTCAGCGTCGGGAAGCCGAGGTCGCGGCCGAGCTTCAGCCCGTGCGCGACGTGGCCGCTGATCGCATAGCCGTGGCCGAGCGCCTGCGCGGCCGCGTCGAGATCGCCCGCGGCGAGCGCGGCGCGCACGCCCGAGCTGGAGATGCGCGTGCCGTCGCTGCCCGCGACCGTACCCATTTGCTCGACCTCGAAGCCGTACTGTTCGCCGGCCGCCTTCAGCGTGTCGAAGGTGCCCGCGCGCTTCGCGCCGTAGCAGAAATCGTCGCCGACCATCATCCAGCGCGTGTGCAGCCCGCCGACCAGCGTGCGTTCGACGAACGCCTGCGGCGACTGGCTCGCGAATGTGTGATTGAAGTGCTCGACGACGACGCGGTCGACACCGTGGTCGCGCAGCGCCTCGAGCTTGTCGCGCAGCATCGCGATGCGCGGCGGCGCGCCGGCAGGGTTGAAGAATTCGCGCGGGTGCGGCTCGAACGTCATCACGCACACGGGCAGGCCGCGCGCGTCCGCTGCCGCGCGCACGCGCGCGAGCAGGGCCTGGTGGCCGCGATGGACACCGTCGAAGTTGCCGATCGTCAGCGCGCAGGGGGCGCGGCTCTCGGCGTTGGGCAGGCCGCGGAAGACTTTCACGATAGCGGATGCAGCGTCGGGGAATGGGCGGTGGGATGCCGCAAAGCAGAAGATTATAAACGTTCGGGCGGGCCGGCGGCCGAGAAGGCGGGAAAGGCGGGGGCGAATGGTAAAATTCGCGGATGAAAAAACTCGTGATCCTGATTTCCGGTCGCGGCAGCAACATGGAGGCCATCGTCCGCGCGTGCGCGCAGGAACGCTGGCCGGCCGAGATTGCCGCCGTGATCGCCAACCGGCCCGACGCGGCCGGACTGGCTTTTGCCGCGTCGCACGGGGTGGCGACGGCGGTGGTCGACCACCGCTCGTTCGACGGCCGCGACAGCTTCGACGCGGCGCTCACCGCCGAGATCGACCGGTTCGCGCCCGATCTCGTCGTCCTCGCCGGCTTCATGCGCATCCTCACGCCCGCATTCGTCAGACGATACGAAGGCCGGTTGCTGAACATCCATCCGTCGCTGCTGCCGAGCTTCAAGGGCATCCACACGCATCAGCAGGCGCTCGACGCGGGTGTCGCGCTGCATGGCGCGAGCGTGCATTTCGTCATCCCCGAGCTCGACAGCGGCGCGATCGTCGCGCAGGGCGCGGTGCCCGTGCGCGCGGGCGACGACGCGGCGGCGCTCGCGCAGCGCGTGCTGGCGGTCGAGCATGTGCTGTATCCGCGCGCGGTGCGCTGGTTCATCGAGGGCCGTTTGCGCCTCGAGAACGGCCGCGCAGTGGTGGCGCCGGAAGAGGCGCGCTGGATTTTCGCGGATCAACCGCATACCGAAACGAGTGAGGGCGTATGAAGCTGCACGGATTCCTGATCGGCCAGACCGAGACTTTGCTGGCCGAGGTGCTGAAGTTCGCCGGCCCCGCCGACGCGACGACGAGCCGGTTCTTCCGCGCGCACCCGAAGCTCGGGCACGCGGAGCGCGGCGTGATCGCCGAGGCGGTGTTCGCGGTGCTGCGCCGGAAAATGGAGTTTTCGCACCTCGCCGAGAGCGGCACCGGTACGCCGGCACGACGCCTCACGCTGCTCGGCCTGATGCAGACGGTCGGCCGCAATGCGCTGAAGCCGTTCCTGTCGGACACCGAGTCGGCGTGGCTCGAGCACGTGTCGAAAATCGACCCGGCGAGCCTGCCCGTGCGCATTCGCACGAACCTGCCCGACTGGATTCACCAGGCGCTGTCGGCCCGTTTCGACGCAGACGAGCTCGCGCAGCTTGCCGCCGCGCTGAACTATCCGGCGCCGCTCGACCTGCGCGCCAACGCGCAGAAGGCGAGCCGCGACCAGGTCATCGACGGGCTGCGCGCGAGCGGCATTGACGCGGGCGCGACCCCGTTCGCACCGTTTGGCGTGCGCGTGGTCGGCAAGCCGGCGCTGACGCGCCTGAAGCTGTTCGAGGAAGGCGCGATCGAGGTGCAGGACGAAGGCAGCCAGCTGCTGTGTTCGCTGGTCGCGCCGCGCCGCGGCGAGATGGTCGTCGATTTCTGCGCGGGCGCGGGCGGCAAGACGCTCGCGCTGGGCGCGATGATGCGCTCGACCGGGCGCCTCTATGCGTTCGACGTGTCGGAGAAGCGCCTCGCGAAGCTGAAGCCGCGCCTCGCACGCAGCGGGCTGTCGAACGTGAACCCGGTGCTGATCGACAGCGAGCACGACGCGAAGATCAAGCGGCTCGCCGGCAAGATCGACCGCGTGCTGGTCGACGCGCCGTGCAGCGGCCTCGGCACGCTGCGCCGCAATCCGGACCTGAAGTGGCGCCAGACGCGCACCGCGATCGATGAACTCACGCCGAAGCAGGCGTCGATCCTCGCGAGCGCCGCGCGTCTGGTGAAGAAGGGCGGCCGGCTCGTCTATGCCACCTGCAGCGTGCTCGACGCCGAGAACGAACGTATCGTCGAGCAGTTCCTGGCCGACCATCCCGAGTTCGTGCTGGTGCCGGCGCAGAAGGTGCTGGATGACCAGCGCATCGCGCTCGAGACCGGCGACTACCTGTCGTTGTGGCCGCACCGTCACGCAACCGACGGCTTCTTCGCCGCCGTCCTCGAACGGCGCGCTGCGCAATAACGACCGCCCGGACTGACGATGGAAAACCTGCAGAGCCGCCTGCTGTCGCACCGGCTGGAATCGGTCATTCGTGACTTCCACCAGCCGGTGATGATCTGGCAGGCGGCGATCCTCGTCGGCGCGCTGTGTTTCGCATGGGTGACCGCGCGCTTCGTGCACGGCCGCATCGATGCACGCCGCCGGGCGGCCGGCCGCGCACCCGGCGCGGGCGCGCAAAGCCTGAAGCGCGCGCTGTTCCCGTTGTTCGGCAGCGTCTTCGTCGGCGCCGCGCAGCTCGCGTTCGACCCGTTCATGTCGACGTCGCTGCTGTCGCTGGCGCTCGTGCCGCTGTTCGGCATCGGGCTGATCTACGTGCTGTTCTTCTTCGCGCGGCGCGTGTTCGCGCGCGACGGCCACACGCATGCGTGGCTGTCGATCGTCGAGAAGATCGTGTCGACCGTCGTGTGGGCCGCGATGGTGCTGACCGTGCTGGGCATTCAGCGCGACGTGCTGGGCTGGCTCGACAGCGTGCAGTTCCGCGTCGCCAACGCGCACCTCACGCTGCTGTCGGTGATTTCCGGCGCGCTGTGGGTATGCGTGACGCTGATGGTCGCGATGTGGCTGGGCTCGGTGCTCGAGGATCGCCTCACGCGCGCAAGCACGCTCGACGCGAACCTGAAGGTCGTGCTGTCGCGGGTCGGCCGCGCGCTGCTGGTATTCGCGGCGATCCTGATCGGGCTGTCGCTGGTCGGCATCGACGTGACGGTGCTCGGCGTGTTCGGCGGCGCGGTGGGTGTCGGCCTCGGTTTCGGGCTGCAGAAGATCGCCAGCAATTACGTGTCGGGCTTCATCATCCTGCTCGACCGCTCGCTGCGGCTCGGCGACGCGATCAGCGTCGGCGGGCTGCAGGGCGTCGTCACGCAGATTCGCACGCGCTACACGGTCGTGCGCGGCCTCGACGGCAACGAGACGCTGATTCCGAACGAGAAGCTGATCACCGACGTCGTGCAGAACCAGTCGTCGTACCTGACGCGCGGCTACGCGAAGGTTGCGGTGCAGGTCGCGTACACCAGCGATGTCGAGCACGCGCTCATGTTGCTCGCCGATGCGGCCAGGGACGTGCCGCGCGTGCTGGCGGAGCCGGCTCCGACCCCGTATCTGGTGAGTTTCGGTGCGGACGGGATCGACCTGGAGCTCGGTTTCTGGATCGAGGATTCGGCGAAAGGGACGTCCGGCGTGCGTTCGACCGTGAACCGCAATATCTGGCGGCTGTTCAGCGAGCACGGGATTTCGATCCCGTTCCCGCAGCGCGAAGTGCGGGTCGTGGGGCTGCCCGACGGCTTTTCTTCCGCCGGCGTGTTGGCCGGCAACGGCGCGGCGGACGGGCGCGCGCCGGCTGCGTAGCGCAAGCCAGTCGCCAAATGTGTCGACCCCGCGGTCGGAACCGGATCGCGGGCCGTTCCAAGTCCGCCCATGGACTGCGCCTGTTGCGTCAGGGCAAGAAAATGTTCATTTTTTACAAAGACTTGGAACGGTTGAAGTAAAATTCTGGTCTACACGCGGTATGCTTTCATTTTTCTGACGCTTGGCGCGGGCCGGCGTCGCTCTCATCACAGGTAACTGCCTTGTTGAATTCCCTGCTCGATTTTCTTTCCCACGGGCTCCTGCATTTTTCGTGGTGGCAGGTCGCGCTGTTCGCGCTCGCCGTCACGCACGTCACGATCATCGGCGTGACGGTCTACCTGCACCGCTGCCAGGCGCATCGCGCACTCGAGCTGCATCCGATCGCGAGCCACTTCTTCCGCCTCTGGCTGTGGATGACGACCGGCATGCTGACGGGCCAGTGGGCCGCGATTCACCGCAAGCACCATGCGAAGTGCGAGACCGAGGAAGATCCGCACAGCCCGCAGACGCGCGGCATCTGGAAGGTATTCCTCGAGGGCGCCGAGCTGTACCGCGCGGAAGCGAAGAATGAAGAGACGATGCGCAAGTTCAGCCATGGCACGCCGAACGACTGGATCGAACGCAACATCTACTCGAAGTACCCGATCCTTGGCGTGAGCCTGATGATGGTGATCGACGTCGCGCTGTTCGGCGTGCTCGGCCTGACCGTCTGGGCCGTGCAGATGGTCTGGATTCCGTTCTGGGCTGCTGGCGTCGTCAACGGCTTCGGTCACTTCTGGGGTTATCGCAACTTCAACTCGGCCGACGCGAGCACGAACCTGTTCCCGTGGGGCATCGTGATCGGCGGCGAAGAGCTGCACAACAACCACCACACGTTCGCGACGTCGGCGAAGCTGTCGAACAAGTGGTACGAGTTCGACATCGGCTGGATGTACATCCGCATCATGTCGGCATTCGGTCTCGCGAAGGTGAAGAAGGTCGCACCGACGCCGCGCCTGAACAAGCCGAAGACGGTGCTCGACCAGGAAACGCTGCAGGCCGTGCTGTCGAACCGCTACGAAGTGATGGCGCGCTACGGCAAGGCCGTGAAGCGCGCATACCGCCAGGAGCTCGCGCACCTGAAGGAAATCGGCGGCGAGAAGTACCAGCTGATGCGCGGTGCGCGCAAGTGGTTCCACAAGGATGCCGACGGCCTCGACGAGCCGCAGAAGAAGCTGCTGCCGGAAATCTTCGCGAACAGCCAGAAGCTGCACACGTACTTCCAGCTCCGCCAGGATCTGGCCGCGATCTGGGATCGTTCGACCGCGTCGCGCGAACAGCTTCTCGCGCAATTGCAGGATTGGTGCCATCGCGCAGAACAAAGCGGCATCAAGGCGCTGCAGGAATTCGCGACGCGCCTGCGCCGCTACGCCTGATTCGAAATCGATTAGAATCTAAGGACGTCAAAAACCCCGCGTTGGCGGGGTTTTTTATTTGGGCTTCCGGTTTTTGAAGGTGATCGGCAGGGCCGGATTTGTATGAGGCTTGGGGCAGCGGCGAATGGTTGCCCTGGGGCGAGCACAGGGGTGAGGCCGGAGGGGGCGCCAAGGCGCTGATGCTGGTCGACCGCGAAGCATGGATCGAAGTAAGCGCCAAAGCGCTAACTTGGATCGACCGCGAAGCATGGATCGAAGTAAGCGCCAAAGCACTAACTTGGATCGACCGCGAAGCATGGGATCCAAGTAAGCGCTAAAGCGCTAACTTGGATCGACAGGAGATATGGAGATGCAATCGACGATCAAACCCGTCGAATACGATCGGCCCGTCGCAGCAGGGACCGTGTGCGGCGTGGGGCAGGCATGGGCCAAGGTGCCCGACGCACCGTCCGCCGAAGAGCGCGCTGCACTGAAGGCACGTATCAAGGCGCTGCTCGTGCGTGAAAAGGCCGTCCTGGTCGCGCACTACTACGTCGACGCCGAATTGCAGGAACTGGCCGACGAAACGGGCGGCTGTGTCGCCGACTCGCTCGAAATGGCCCGCTTCGGCCGCGATCACGACGCGCAGACGCTGGTCGTCGCCGGCGTGCGCTTCATGGGCGAAACCGCGAAGATCCTGAGCCCGAACAAGCGGATCCTGATGCCCGACCTCGATGCGACCTGCTCGCTCGACCTCGGCTGCCCGGTCGACGAATTCTCGGCGTTCTGCGATGCGCATCCCGACCGTACCGTCGTCGTCTACGCGAATACCAGCGCCGCCGTGAAGGCGCGCGCGGACTGGATGGTCACGTCGTCGATCGGCCTCGAGATCGTGGCCGACCTGCATGCGCGCGGCGAGAAGATCATCTGGGCGCCGGATCGCCATCTCGGCAGCTACATCCAGAAGAAAACCGGCGCGGACATGCTGTTGTGGCAAGGCTCGTGCCTCGTCCACGACGAGTTCAAGGGCATCGAACTCGACCTGCTGCGCGCCGAGTATCCGGACGCGAAGGTGCTCGTCCACCCCGAATCGCCGGAAAATGTCGTCGCACAGGCGGACGTCGTCGGCTCGACGACGCAATTGATCGACGCAGCCGTGAAGTTCGACGCGACGCGCTTCATCGTCGCGACCGATCTCGGCATCCTGCACAAGATGCAGCTTGCGGCGCCCGGCAAGACCTTCATCGCCGCACCGACGGCCGGCAACAGCGCAACCTGCAAGAGCTGCGCACATTGCCCGTGGATGGCGATGAACGGCCTCGCGAACCTCGCCGACGTGCTCGAACGCGGTCACAACGAGATCTTCGTCGATCCCGCGATCGGTGAGCGTGCACGTCTGCCGATCGACCGAATGCTCGATTTCGCAGCGGCGCACAAGAAGCGCGTGCAGGCGAGCGGCGATCTGCAGCGCGACCAGCAACTGTTTGCGAACGTGGGGGCTGCATGACGAACGCAGCCGTATCCCCGCTGTTCGACGTCGTCCGCGAGCAATACGGCGCGGCATTCGACGATGCGATCGCGCGCAACGTGGCCGATGCGATCGCGGAAGACGTCGGCACGGGCGACCAGACCGGGCGGCTCGTGCCGGCCGGCGGGCGTCGCCGGGCGCGCATCATCGTGCGCGAGGACGCCGTGCTGTGCGGTGTACCGTGGTTCGAGGCCGTGATTGCACGAATCGATCCGGCGATCGCCGTGGAATGGCGCTATCGCGAAGGCGACCGGATGACGCCCGATTCGACCGTCTGCGAACTCGAAGGGCCGGCGCGTGCACTGCTGACGGCCGAGCGCAACGGACTGAACTTCCTGCAGTTGCTGTCGGGTGTCGCGACTGCGACGCGCCGTTACGTCGAGCGCGTCGAAGGCACGCGCGCGAAGATCCTCGACACGCGCAAGACGCTGCCGGGCCTGCGGCTCGCGCAGAAATATGCTGTGCGTGTCGGCGGCGGCGAGAACCAGCGTCTCGCGCTGTATGACGGCATCCTGATCAAGGAGAACCACATCGCAGCGGCAGGCGGTGTCGGCGAGGCACTCGACGCGGCGTTCGCGCTGGAGTCGGGCGTGCCCGTGCAGGTCGAAGTCGAGACGCTCGCGCAACTCGATACGGCGCTCGCGCACCGCGCGCAGTCGGTGCTGCTCGACAACTTCACGCTCGACATGATGCGTGAAGCGGTGCGCGTCGCGAACGGCAAGGCTGTGCTCGAAGTGTCGGGCGGCGTCAATTTCGATACGGTGCGTGCGTTCGCGGAAACGGGTGTCGACCGTATCTCGATCGGCGCGCTGACGAAGGACGTGCGCGCGACGGACTATTCGATGCGTATCGTCGACTGACCGCGCGACATACCGTCTGACAAAAAAAGCCGCTGGCGCGCAAACGCCAGCGGCTTTTTTCGTGGGCCGCAGCCGGGAACGGCGTGGCGGTCAGCGGCGCGAGCGGGGCGTGAGCACGCTCGGCAGCGCCTTCGGCAGCGTGTGCGGCCAGTCGCGGCTGTAGTGCAGCCCGCGGCTTTCGCGGCGTGAGTACGCGCTTTTCACGATCAGTGTCGCCACGTCGACGAGGTTGCGCAGTTCGAGCAGGTCGCGCGTCACGCGGAAGTTCGCGTAGTACTCCTGGATCTCGTCGCGCAGCAGCGACAGCCGGTGCTTCGCGCGTTCGAGACGCTTGTCGGTACGCACGATGCCGACGTAGTTCCACATCAGGCGGCGCAGCTCGTCCCAGTTGTGCGCAACGACGACTTCCTCGTCCGCATCCGACACGCGGCTTTCGTCCCACGCGGGCAGCGTGGCGGGCGTTTCGGCATCGAAGCCGGCCGCCTCGATCGCGTCGGCCGCCGCGCGGCCGATCACGAGACATTCGAGCAGCGAGTTGCTCGCGAGCCGGTTCGCACCGTGGAGCCCGGTGTACGACGTTTCGCCGACCGCATACAGGCCCGCGAGATCGGTGCGCCCGGCGAGATCGGTGACGACGCCGCCGCACGTGTAGTGGGCGGCCGGCACGACGGGAATCGGCTGCTTCGCGATATCGATGCCGAATTCGAGGCAGCGCGCGTGGATCGTCGGGAAGTGCTCGCGCAGGAATGCTTCCGGCTGGTGGCTGATGTCGAGATACACGCAGTCGATCCCGCGCTTCTTGATCTCGAAGTCGATCGCGCGTGCGACGATGTCGCGCGGTGCGAGTTCGGCGCGCGGATCGTGCGCGGGCATGAAGCGCGTACCGTCGGGCAGCTTCAGCAGGCCGCCTTCGCCGCGCACGGCTTCCGAGATCAGGAACGACTTTGCATAGGGATGGAACAGGCAGGTCGGGTGGAACTGGATGAATTCCATGTTGGACACGCGGCAGCCCGCGCGCCACGCCATCGCGATGCCGTCGCCGGTCGCGGTGTCGGGGTTCGTCGTGTACAGGTAGACCTTGCCGGCGCCGCCGGTCGCGAGCACCGTATGCGGCGCCTCGATCGTGATCGTGCGGTCGTTGTCGACGTCGAGCGCATATAGGCCGTGACAGCGGCGGCCGGGCAGGCCGAGGCGGTCCGACGTGATCAGGTCGATCGCATGGTGGTTTTCGAAGAGCGTAATGTTCGGATGCTGGCGCGCCCGCGCCGACAGCGTCGCGAGCACCGCGTGGCCGGTCGCGTCGGCCGCGTGGATGATCCGGCGGTGGCTGTGGCCGCCTTCGCGCGTGAGGTGGAAGCCGAGCTCGGCTGCGTCGTCCTTCGTGAACGGCACGCCCTGGGAGATCAGCCATTCGATCGCTTCGCGGCCGTGCTCGACGATGTAGCGCGTCGCGCCTTCGTCGCACAGCCCGCCGCCGGCGACCAGCGTGTCGTCGACGTGGTTCTCGATGCTGTCCGCCGAATCGAGGACGGCCGCGATGCCGCCTTGCGCGTTATCGCTTGCTCCCTCCATCATCGAACGTTTCGCGATCAGCGCGACACGTCGCGTGCTGGCCAGGTTGAGTGCGACCGACAGCCCTGCCAGGCCGCTGCCGACGATCGCCACGTCGAATTTCATGCTGCATCTCCATCGTTACGCTTTTGATCTTGTGCGTTCCGGCGGCCGCAGCCGCGGAAAGGGGAGAGCATACCGCGTCGCGCCGGAGCGTGCGCGCAAAACAAAAAGCCCCGCATGTGCGGGGCTTTTCGGTCGCCGTCAGGCTGGCAGAAACCGGAGATTACTTGATCTTGGTTTCTTTGTATTCCACATGCTTGCGGACGACGGGATCGAACTTCTTGATCGCCATCTTTTCCGGCATGTTGCGCTTGTTCTTCGTGGTCGTGTAGAAGTGACCCGTACCAGCGGTCGACTCGAGCTTGATCTTGTCGCGTGCGCCTTTTGCCATGATTGTGCTCCTTGGGCTTAGGCTTCGCCGCGTGCGCGCAGGTCAGCGAGCACGGAATCGATGCCGTTCTTGTCGATCAGGCGCAGGCCGGCGTTCGAGACGCGCAGGCGCACCCAGCGGTTTTCGCTCTCCACCCAGAACCGGCGGTTTTGCAGGTTCGGCAGGAAGCGGCGCTTCGTCTTGTTGTTGGCGTGGGAAACGTTGTTGCCGCTCATCGGCGCTTTCCCAGTTACTTGGCATACGCGTGCCATGAGAGCACTCCTAATACGCTAAATTCGGGGTTCGATCGCCGATGAAGGTTCCATCGTACCGCCACGTGATCCATGGCTGCACTCAGAACGCCGAAGCCCTTACAGACAAGGCCCTTCGATGGCTAGAACTGGTTGGAAAAAAGACAGACGGCGATTCTAGCAGAAAAAGTTCAGAAAAATCAAACCTAATTTCGCATCGCCGTTGCGGCGCCCTCAGGCGGGCCGCAACCGCACAGTCTACAGCCAACCGGCCCGTGCGAACGAAAAAGTATCACTGGTGCCGATGACGACGTGATCGAGCAGCTGAACGTCGACGAGCGCGAGCGCGTCGTGCAGCACGCGGGTCAGGCGCCGATCCTCCGCGCTCGGCTGCACCGCGCCGGACGGATGGTTGTGCGCGACGATCAGCGCCGCGGCGTTGTGCACCATCGCGCGGCGCACGATCTCGCGCGGGTAGACGGCCATGCGCGTCAGCGAGCCGCGCGTGATTTCCTCGGTGTCGATCAGGCCGTGGCGTGCGTCGAGGTAGACCGCGGCGAACACTTCGTGCGGGCGCGCACCGATCTTCATCCGCAGATAGTCCTCGACCGCGCCGGGCGAATCGATCAGCCTCTTCTCGCGCGCTTTCTCCTTCAGCACGCGCCGCGCGATCTCGGTGACCGCAACCAGCCGCGCGGAGCGCGCGGGGCCGATGCCGGGGTGCGCCTCGAAATCGTCGGCGGTTGCTTCGAGCAGCCCGCGCAACGTCTTGAACTGCCCGACCAGCGCGCGGGCCGTGACGAACACGTCGTGCCCCGGCTTGCCGGTGCCGAGCAGCAGGGCGATCAGTTCGTCGTCGGTCAGCGCGGCCGACCCGCGCTCCAGCAATCGCTCGCGCGGCCGCTCGGGCCGCCAGTCGCGCGGGCGGCGCTTGCGCCGGCGGATCGGGAGGCCGCGGCCGGGCGGAGCGGCAGATAGATCGGCGGTGTCGCGGCATTCGACGGGCGGCGGGGTGAGGCAGGGTGACAGCATGCTCGAAACTCCATTGGCGGCGGGCGGTGTGCGCGACGTCGTCGCACTTTCCGCCTTGCGCGCTCAGGTGACTTACAATATTGGCTTTGCGCCGGGCCTTTCGGCCGTATCGGGCGCCGACCGAACGAGTAATTCATGAGCCTCATCGATCTATCCGAAGTGAAGCCCGGTTCCCACGTCACGTTGCATTACCGGCTGGCACTGGCCGACGGCGCCGACATCGTCAACACCTTCACCGACAAGCCGGCCACGCTGCTGCTCGGCGCGGGGCAACTGGCGCCGTCGCTGGAACAGATTCTGATCGGGCTCAGGGTCGGCGACCATTCGACTTTTCAGCTAACGCCCGAACAGGGGTTCGGTCCCCGCAATCCCGACATGCTCCAGCGCGTCACGCTGTCGACGCTGCGCGAGAACGGGATGGTCGGCGACGATTTCACGCCGGGCGAACTGATCGAGTTCAATGCGCCGGACGGCGGCCGGTATGCGGGGGTGCTGAAGGAAGTCAGCGAGACCTCGGCACTGTTCGACTTCAATCATCCGCTCGCGGGCCAAGCGCTCACGTTCGAAGTGAAAATCATCGGAATCCTGTAATCATGAGCACCACCGATACGCTGTCCGGGCAGACCGTCGCAGCCGACGCCGAAATCCTGCTGGCCCAGCCGCGCGGTTTTTGCGCGGGTGTCGATCGCGCGATCGAGATCGTCGAGCGCGCAATCGCGATGCACGGTGCGCCGATCTACGTTCGTCACGAAATCGTCCACAACAAGTACGTGGTCGAGGATCTGAAGAAGAAAGGCGCGATCTTCGTCGAGGAACTCGAGGAAGTGCCGGCCGGCAATACCGTGATCTTCAGTGCGCACGGCGTGTCGAAGGCCGTGCGCGACGAGGCCGACGTGCGCGGGTTGCGCATTTACGACGCAACCTGCCCGCTCGTTACGAAGGTGCACGTCGAAGTGGCGAAGATGCGCCAGGACGGCGTCGACATCGTGATGATCGGCCACAAGGGCCATCCGGAAGTCGAAGGCACGATGGGGCAGGTCGAGCGCGGCATGCATCTCGTCGAGAGCGTCGAGGACGTGCAGAAGCTCGAGCTCGCCGATCCCGAGCGCATCGCGCTCGTCACGCAGACGACGCTGTCCGTCGACGATGCAGCCGAGATCATCGGCGCGTTGAAGGCCAAGTATCCGAAAATCCGCGAGCCGAAGAAGCAGGACATCTGCTACGCGACGCAGAACCGCCAGGACGCAGTGAAGTTCATGGCGCCGCAATGCGACGTCGTGATCGTCGTCGGCAGCCCGAACAGCTCGAATTCGAGCCGCCTGCGCGAAGTGGCCGAGAAGCGCGGCGTGGACGCCTACATGGTCGATGCACCCGACCAGATCGACCCGGCATGGGTCGCGGGCAAGCGCCGCATCGGCGTGACGGCCGGCGCGTCGGCACCCGAAGTGCTCGCTCAGGCCGTGATCGCGCGCCTGCGCGAGCTCGGTGTGCGCAACGTCCGCGCGCTCGAAGGCATCGAGGAAAACGTGTCGTTTCCGCTGCCGCGCGGGTTGAACCTGCCGCCCGCCGCGTGATTGACGCAGCGCACCTGCGGACACACCGAAGCGCGCCTCCCGGCGCGCTTTTTTTTACCCGTTGGAATTGCAATCGCAACCATTCTCCGCATCCATGGTGCAACCGGGTTGCTCCTGTCGTTTTCAAGCGTCTCTCAAAATTGGTTGCAATGCAGGAAAACCCCATCGAATCAGGATTATTGGCGTCCTATAAATGGAGTTACAATGCGCCCGTTTTCAGGCCTGAATGGCTTTGAAATCGGGTTTTGGCAAGGCGCGGGAGACCATTCGATGCATGTGAAGTTGGCTTACGCCGTGTCCGTCGCCGCACCGGTTGCAATGCTTGCCGGCTGCAGTAAAAAGAGCGACGGCGGGGCGGGGAGGGAGGCTGCGGTGTTCGCGGCACCGCCGGCCAGCGGCGTGCGCGTCGCCGGAACCGTTCGTGCGGCACCGTTCGCGTGCCGCATCGCGCAATTGGGCAAGGACAAGGAAAACGGGGCACGTTTGGCGATCGAGGAAATCAACGCGCTTGGCCTGGCGAACGGTCAGGCAGCGGGCACGCAGGTTGCAATGCAGCAAGCCGCCGGTCGTGGCGTGACAGCGACCGTGCGCGCCGATCGACGCAGGCCGGCCATGGTGCCCGGCGCTGCGGGCAGCGTGCCGATGTCGCCGGCCCCCTTTCATTTCGATTCGACGAAACAGCGCGTTGCCGCGAGCAATGGTGTTGCGGCGCGCGGCCTGATTCGTACGATGGATTCCGACGCAGCCCTGACGAATGTCGGGCGCGGCGTTCGCGGTGCCTCGCGGGGCGGCGCGACACGGAATCCGATCTGCCCGGATGCGGGGCTCGCCTCGCACCGGACGGGAAAAGGCACGGATGCCGGGCAACCGGACGATGGCCGTCTCGGCATGCTGCCCTACGACTTCAAGGAGGCCACGAACACCGTCCTCGATGTCGTGACGATTTAGCGACGGGACTCATGACGGCACCGGAACAGTGCGGTGCCGTTTCTGTATCCGCTCCGGCGGCAAGTCCGGCCGTACAGGCCGGGCGGCGCGCGCCGGGACGATCCACCCTTACCGGTATCGACTAGTACCCGCAGTGTCGCCGAGAAGGCGCGATTCCTCGCTTACCCGCGGGGCGCACCGTCCTCCGGCAGCACGGGCCAAGGAGCTTTAAATGGATATTTTCGTCCAGCAGGTTCTCAACGGGCTGGTGCTCGGCAGTGTCTACGCCATCATCGCGTTGGGCTACACGATGGTGTACGGCATTCTCGGCATCATCAACTTCGCGCACGGCGACGTGCTGATGATCGGCGCGATGGTCGCCTTGTCGGCCATCACCGTGCTGCAGAACCATTTCCCCGGACTCGGCAACGTCGCGACGCTGACGATCGGCCTGGGCATCGCCGCCGTCGTCTGTGCGTTCGTCGGCTTCACGATCGAGCGGGTCGCATACCGGCCGCTGCGCCGCGCACCGCGCCTCGCCCCGCTGATCACCGCGATCGGCGTGTCGATCCTGCTGCAGACCGCCGCGATGATCATCTGGTCGCGCAACCCGCTGCCGTTCCCCCAATTGCTGCCGACCGATCCGATCAACGTGATCAAGGCGACCGACACGACGCCCGGCGCCGTGATCTCGGTTACTGAAATCGTGATCATCGCGGTGGCGTTCATCGTGATGGGCGGCCTGCTGCTGCTCGTGCACAAGACCAAGCTCGGCCGCGCGATGCGCGCGATCGCCGAAAGCCCGAACACCGCGAGCCTGATGGGCGTGAACCCGAACTTCGTGATCTCGGCGACGTTCATGATCGGCTCCGCGCTCGCCGCGCTGGCCGGCGTGATGATCGCGTCCGAATACGGCAACGTGCACTTCTACATGGGCTTCATCCCCGGCATGAAGGCATTCACGGCTGCGGTGCTGGGCGGGATCGGCAACCTCGGCGGCGCAATGGTCGGCGGCGTGCTGCTCGGCCTGATCGAGCAGCTCGGGGCCGGCTACATCGGCAACCTCACGGGCGGTGTTTTCGGCAGTAACTACCAGGACGTGTTCGCCTTCGTCGTGCTGATCATCGTGCTGGTGTTCCGTCCGTCCGGCCTGTTGGGCGAACGTGTCGCGGATCGCGCGTAACGGAAGGGAGCAAACAACATGACATCCATTCAACCGATTGAATCCTCGACGTCGCTCGTCGAAGAGCGCAACACCGCCAAGACCGTCATCATCGGCATCCTGACCGCTGCGTTCGTGATCGCCGCGCCGATCATCATCGGCTCGGCCGGCGGCAACTACTGGGTCCGCGTGCTCGACTTCGCGATGCTGTACGTGATGCTCGCGCTGGGCCTGAACGTGGTGGTCGGCTTCGCCGGCCTGCTCGACCTCGGCTATATCGCGTTCTACGCGGTGGGCGCGTACACGGCGGCATTGCTGAGCTCGCCGCACCTGACCTCGCAGTTCGAGTGGATCGCGGCGCTCGCGCCGAACGGCCTGCACATCCCGTTCCTGATCATCGTGCCGATCGCGATGGCGCTGGCGGCGACCTTCGGGATCCTGCTCGGCGCGCCGACGCTGCGCCTGCGCGGCGACTACCTGGCGATCGTGACGTTGGGCTTCGGTGAAATCGTCCGGATCTTCATGAACAACCTCGACCGTCCGGTGAACATCACCAACGGCCCGAAGGGGATCACGGGCATCGATCCGGTGCACGTCGGCGGCTTCAACCTGTCGCAGACGCACTCGCTGTTCGGCCTGCAGCTGCCGTCGGTCTACATGTATTACTACCTGTTCGTGCTGTGCTCGCTGCTGGTGATCTGGGTGTGTACGCGCCTGCAGCACTCGCGTATCGGCCGTGCCTGGGCAGCCATCCGCGAAGACGAAATCGCGGCGAAGGCGATGGGCATCAACACCCGCAACGTGAAGCTGCTCGCGTTCGCGATGGGCGCGTCGTTCGGCGGCCTGTCGGGCGCGATGTTCGGTGCGTTCCAGGGCTTCGTGTCGCCCGAGTCGTTCACGTTCTGGGAATCGATCGTCGTGCTCGCCTGCGTGGTGCTCGGCGGCATGGGCCACATCCCGGGCGTGATCCTGGGCGCGGTGCTGCTCGCGATCTTCCCGGAATTCCTGCGCTCGACGATGAGCCCGCTGCAGCACGCGCTGTTCGGTCATGACGTCGTCGATACGGAAGTGATCCGTCAGGCGCTGTACGGCCTCGCGATGGTGGTCATCATGCTGTACCGCTCGGAAGGCCTGTGGCCCGCGCCGAAGCATGAGGACAAGATCGCGAAACTGGCGAAGCGCAACAGCAAGAAGCCGGTGCGCGCTTAACCTACGGACACAGGGGATATACACATGAGCGACAAGCAAATCCGACTGTCCGTCAAGGGCGTGAACAAGCGCTTCGGTGGCCTGCAGGCGCTGTCCGACGTCGGCCTCGAGATCAAGGAAGGCGAGATCTACGGGCTGATCGGCCCGAACGGCGCCGGCAAGACGACGTTCTTCAACGTGATCACGGGCCTCTACACGCCGGACTCAGGCGAGTTCAAGCTCGACGGCTCGGAATACAAGCCGACCGCGGTGCACCAGGTCGCGAAGACGGGCATCGCGCGCACGTTCCAGAACATCCGCCTGTTCGGCGGGATGACGGCCCTCGAGAACGTGATGGTGGGCCGCCACGTGCGTACCAAGCACGGGCTGCTCGGCGCGGTGTTCCAGACGCCGGCCGAACGCCAGGAAGAGCGCGAGATCAAGGAGCGCGCGATCGAGCTGCTCGAATACGTCGGTGTGCTGCAGTACGCCGACTACACGTCGCGCAACCTCTCGTACGGCCACCAGCGCCGTCTCGAGATCGCGCGCGCGCTGGCGACCGACCCGAAGCTGCTCGCGCTCGACGAGCCGGCGGCCGGGATGAACGCGACCGAAAAGGTCGAACTCACGCGCCTGCTCGACAAGATCCGCTCGGACGGCCGCACGATTCTGCTGATCGAGCACGACGTGAAGCTCGTGATGGGGTTGTGCAACCGGATGACGGTGCTCGATTACGGCAAGGTGATCGCCGAGGGTCTGCCGCAGGACGTGCAGAAGAATCCGAAGGTGATTGAGGCATATCTCGGCGCAGGGGTGCACTGATGGCAGCGGCAATGTTGAAAATCAAGGGCTTGCAGGTCAACTACGGCGGCATCCAGGCCGTCAAGGGCGTTGACATGGAAGTCCGTCAGGGCGAGCTCGTGACGCTGATCGGCGCGAACGGCGCAGGCAAGACCACGACGATGAAGGCGATCACGGGTCTCAAGCCGTATTCGGCGGGCGACATCGAGTACGACGGCAAGTCGATCAAGGGCGTGCCGACCCACGAGCTGCTCAAGCGCGGCCTCGCGATGGTGCCGGAAGGCCGCGGGATCTTCGCGCGGATGTCGATCGTCGAGAACATGCAGATGGGTGCGTACCTGCGCAACGACACCGAGCAGATCAAGAAGGACGTCGACCGCATGTTCGGCTTCTTCCCGCGTCTGAAGGAGCGTGCGACGCAGCTCGCGGGCACGTTGTCGGGCGGCGAGCAGCAGATGCTGGCGATGTCGCGCGCGATCCTGTCGAAGCCGAAGCTGCTGCTGCTCGACGAGCCGTCGATGGGCCTGTCGCCGATCATGGTCGAGAAGATCTTCGAAGTGGTGCGCGAGATCTCGAAGGAGGGCATCACGGTGCTGCTCGTCGAGCAGAACGCACGCCTCGCGCTGCAGGCGGCCGACCGCGGCTACGTGATGGATTCGGGCACGGTCACGATGGAAGGCGATGCGAAGCAGATGCTCGACGATCCGAAGGTGCGGGCCGCGTATCTCGGTGAATGAGTGAGTGAATGAGCGGGCCCGGTGGCGCGCGACGGCAGGTGCCGGGCGCGTCGCACACGGGCTATCGAAAGGCTGTCACGGGATGCCGTGACAGCCTTTTTTTTCGTGTCATGCGATCCGGGGCGAACTTGTGCGTGCGGGCGCGACTCCATTCGACTGTTGCGCCGCGCACGCGACGCGGGAACGATGGGGCAGGGCCGCCCGAAGCCGGTCGCCCGAAGCCGGTCGCCCGACGCCGGTCGCCTGCAAACCGACACACGGGCCGTGTAGCATCGACGGCCCATCGGGACACGGAGAGCACGCATGAGTCTGGACTACGGTTTCGTGAAGGCGAAGGTGACATCGGTGGCGAAGCTGAAGGGCTCGCCGCACGGCAGCGAGATCCAGTATCACATCCACCTGACGCTGGCGTTGCCGGGCGGCAACTGGGACGTCGCGATCAACGTCGGCACCAGCGACGCGGACGACTTGCTGAACTACAAGCTCGTCTACGATTTCCACCACCCGATCACGCAGACGCTCGCGGCCGCGGCCGAAGGCTATACCGACCTGACGGGGCAGGCCGCATTGCCCGCGCTCGACTACCTGCGCAGCGACATCCTGAACGAAACGGGGGCGTGGCGCGCGAGCGCCGTGATGGACGGCACGGAGAATCCGGAGCCGATCCCGTCGCTGCTGCGGCTCGTGAACGCCGCGCAGTCGCAGGGGCTCGACGTCGTCGTGTTCGGCCGCTCGTATGCCGAAGGCAACGGTATCCACGACACGCACATGAACCAGGGTTCGACCGGCTCGAACTACGTGCACCGTGCGGGCGACGACCACAACGACCACAACGACATCTGGCAGGACGGCGCGCTGATCGTGCGCGTGAGCGACACGCAGTGGGCCGCATATTTCGCCGCGTTCGAGCAGCAGGCCGTGCCGACCGACGCGCTCGGCAATCCGCTGCCGGGCGCGGGGCCGATCACGCGCTGAGATCGCCGGCGGCCGGCTTTCGCGTCATGCGGCCGGCAGCGTCTTGCCGAACGAGATGCGTTCCTCGACGCGGTAGCCGAGCGCCGCGTAGAAGCGGCACGCATCGTCGTTGCCCGGCAGCACCTGCAGGTTGATCTTCAGGCAGCCGCGCGCGGCGAGCGCGCGTTCCGCATGTGCGATCAGCGCGCGGCCGATGCCGAGCCGCCGCGCGTCGTTCGATACGCCGAACGAGTAGAGCCAGCCGCGATGTCCGTCGAAACCCGCCATCAGCGTGCCGACGACGCGTGCGCCGCTGGTCGCGACGAAAAACAGCTCCGGCTGCGTCGCGAGCTTCAGCTCGATCGATCGCATCGGATCGCGGTGCGGCGGCGCACCGGCTTCGTCGTACTGCGGGAACGCGTCGCGCCATACCGCGAGCACGGCATCGGTGTCGGCGCGTTCGAACGGGCGGATTGCGACAGCATCGGCGGCGGCATCCATCGGCGGGCTCTCCTCAGAGCGTGTCGAGAACCGACCGCAGCATCGCCATCATCTGGTCGATCTCTTCGGTCGTCACGTTCAGTGCGGGCATGAAGCGCAGCAGGTTCGGCCGCGCGGCGTTCAGCAGCAGGCCGTCGGGCTGCATGTCGCGTGCCTTCTCGACGATCTGCGGGCCGATGTCCTTGCCGAGCAGCAGCGCGCGCAGCAGGCCTTCGCCGCGTTCGCCTTCGAAACCGCGCTCTTCCGACAGCTCGAGCAGCTTGCGCTTCAGGTATTCGCTGCGCGCGCGCACGCCTTCGAGGAAGCCGGGCGCGACGAGCTGCGAGATCACCGAATAGCCGACCGCTGTCATCAGCGGGTTGCCGTTGTACGTGCCGCCCTGGTCGCCGGCCTCGAACACCGCGACCTCGGCCTTCGACAGCAGCGCGCCGAGCGGGGCGCCGCCGCCGATGCCTTTCGCGAGCGTCATGACGTCGGGCTCGATGCCGGACAGCTCGTACGCGAACAGCGTGCCCGCGCGGCCGCAGCCGCTTTGCACCTCGTCGACGATCAGCAGCAGGTTGTGCTGCTTCGTCAGCGCGCGCAGCGCCTGCATGAATTCGCGCGTCGCCGGAATCACGCCGCCTTCACCCTGGATCGGCTCGAGCATCACCGCGACGGTCTTGTCGGTGATCAGCCTCTCGACCGAGTTGATGTCGTTGAGCTCGGCCTTCGGGAAGCCCGGCACCTGCGGTGCGTAGATCGTGTCCCAGCCCGGCTTGCCGCTGGCCGACATCGTCGCGAGCGTGCGGCCGTGGAAGCTGTGGTCGAACGTGATGATCTCGTAGGCGCCGTTCTTGAACTTGCGGCCCCACTTGCGCGCGAGCTTGATCGCGCCTTCGTTTGCCTCCGCGCCGCTGTTCGTGAAGAACACCTTGTCGAACACGCTGTGCTGCGTGAGCAGGCCCGCGAGCTTCGCCATCGGTTCGTTGTAGAACGCGGGCGACGGGTTCAGCAGCTTTTCCGCCTGGGTCTTCAGCGCTTCGACGATGCCGTCGTTGCAGTGGCCGAGGCTGTTGACGGCCCAGCCCTGGATGAAGTCCAGATAGCGCTTGCCCGTGTGATCGTAGAGCCACGAACCCTTGCCGTGCGTAAACACGATGTCGGGGCGGTTCGTGATGTACATCAGCGAGTCGATCGGATAATCGTTCAGGGGCATGGCAGCAGACTCCAGCGGGCGTTGAAAGGGAAACAGGCAATAAAAAAGCCACGGAAGGCCGTGGCTGGTGGGTCGAACAGCTTGTGCGTAACCGGTGAGGCGGTGTGGGGGTTACGCGCGAGTCCGTGACGAGCCTGCGGCATCCGGGCGGAGCGGCGAGCGGCGACGTCGAAGGGCGGACAGGAAGCAGTTCATGTGCGCAAGCATAAGGCATCCCGCGCCTCACTGTAAACCGCCGCGATGCCACGGATGTGACATCGCGGTGCGGGACGCGGGTACGCGGGTGTCAGACCGGATGCGCGAGATCGGCGGCGCTCGTGAACGAGTCGGCGTAGAACTCGTCGGCCGGCAGCGCGTGGTGCTGCGTGAAGTCGCGCTGCGCGGATTCGACCATCACCGGCGCGCCGCACGCGTACACCTGGTAGCCCGACAGGTCGGGCAGATCCTCGATCACCGCGCGATGGACGAAGCCGGTGCGGCCCGTCCACTGGTCGCCGGCGTCCGGCTCGGAGAGCACCGGCACGTACTTGAAATTCGGGATCTCGCGTGCCCACTGCTCGGCGAGTTCGTCGAGGTAGATGTCCTTCTTGCGGCGCGCGCCCCAGTAGAGCGTCATCGGGCGCGTGATGCCCGTGTGCTTCACGTGCTCGATGATCGCCTTGATCGGTGCGAAGCCCGTACCCGATGCGAGCAGCACGATCGGCTTGTCGGAATCCTCGCGCAGGAAGAACGTGCCGAGCGGGCCTTCGAAGCGCAGGATGTCGCGCTCCTTCATCGCGCCGAACACGTGGTCGGTGAACTTGCCGCCCGGCATGTGGCGGATGTGCAGCTCGATCGGGCCTTCCTCGTGCGGCGCGTTCGCCATCGAGTAGCTGCGGCGCGAGCCGTCCTTCAGGATGAACTCGACGTACTGGCCCGCGAGATACTGCAGGCGTTCGTTGGCGGGCAACTGCAGCTTCACGACCATCACGTCGTCGGCCTTGCGCTCGAGCGCGGCGATCCGGCACGGCAGCTTCTTGACCTGCACGCCGTCGACGCCGGCGATTTCGCGCACGTCGATTTCGAGATCGCACTGCGCCTTCGAGCAGCACAGCAGCGCGAGGCCGCGCGTGCGCTCGTCGTTGGACAACGCCGACGCGGCGTGCGGGCCCTGTTCGATCTGGCCCGACACGATCTGGCCCTTGCAGGAGCCGCACGCGCCGTTCTTGCAGCCGTACGGCAGATGGACGTTCTGGCGCAGCGCAGCCGCCAGCACGGTTTCATCCGACTCGACCTGGAATTGCCGGCCGCTTTGCTTGAGAGTGACGTTGAATGCCATAGAACCAAACTAGAACAAAATGTGGGGACCGTGCATGTCGAGCACGGCAGCTACAATGCAAGCCCGTTGCGCGTCGCGCAACGGTGGCTACTGATTTCGCAACCAACATGATCGCGACTCGAATCCTGCGCCGGCCGCGCGCATTGATCGTCGGCTGCGGCGACGTCGGCATGCGCTGCGTTGCGCAATGGCGCGACACGCATCGCAACCTGCGGATCTTCGCGCTGACGAGCCACCCGGCCCGCCGCGACGAACTGCGTGCCGCGGGCGCGACGCCGATCGTCGGCGATCTCGATCGCCGGGCGACGCTCGGCCGCCTTGCGGGTCTGGCCCGCACGATCCTGCATCTCGCGCCGCCGCAATCCGACGGCCGCGACGACCGGCGCACGCGTGCGCTGATCGCCGCAACGACCGTGCCCGCGCGTCGTCCATCGACTCCACCAGCGCCGGCGGTCGGCCGGCTCCGAACGCTGCGCACCGCTGCACGGCAGGCCGGCGCACCCGTTCGGGGAGCGCGTATTGTACCCGACGGCCTTCGCGCGCCGAGGCTCGTCTACGCGAGCACGACGGGCGTATACGGCGACTGCGGCGGCGCGCGCATCGACGAGACGCAGCCGTTGCGTCCCGCGAATCCGCGCGCGTTCCGACGCGTGTCGGCCGAGCGGCAACTGCGCGCGGCGACGGTGCGCGGCGTGCTGTCCGCGCGCATCGTGCGCATTCCGGGCATCTACGCGGCGAACCGCCTGCCGGTCGCACGGCTCGAGCGCGGCACGCCGGCACTCGAGCAGGCCGACGACGTCTACACGAACCACATCCACGCGGACGATCTCGCGGCGATCCTGCGCCGCGCGGCCGAACGCGGCAAGCCGGCGCGCGCCGTGCACGCATCGGACGACAGCGAACTGCGGATGGGGGAGTATTTCGACCGGGTCGCGCAGACGCTGGGCCTGCCGAGGCCGCCACGCGTCAGCCGCGCGGACGCCGAGCGTCAGCTCGAGCCGACCCTGCTGTCGTTCATGCGCGAGTCGCGGCGCCTGTCCAACGCACGGCTCAAGGCCGAATTGTGCGTGACGTTGCGGTATCCGACCGTAGACGATTTCCTTCAAACGCTCGCGCCGGGCAGCGCGTCAGGTCAGCGCCGGTAATGCCTCGATCAGCAGGAAGCACAGCAGCGCGCCGATCAGCGCGCCAATCAGGTTCGGATGATATTTGTGCTTCAGGTGCATCGCGGCCAGCAGGCCGCCGATCACGATGACACCGATGACCGCGAACGCGATCATCATGTACGACAGTTCGAAAGTATGGTTGATGTTCATGATGTCTCCCCTGCATCGCTGCTCGTACAGCTTGTCATTTCAGTATAGCGGGGGAACATGCGGCAGGGATGCGGCCGGACGTCGAACGATCGTGCGGATTTTCCCTTACAGGGTTTCGACGGAATTGCGCAGCGCTGAAAGGTCGGCGTCATCGAGCCAGCGCCACGCACCTGGGGCGAGATCGCCCGGCAGCGCGAAGCCGCCGATGCTTTCGCGATGCAGCGCTTCGACGCGATTGCTCGCCGCCGCGACCATGCGCTTGACCTGGTGATACTTGCCTTCGAGGACGGTCAGCGCGAGCGCGTGCGGTGCGCGCGCGTCGGCGGCGACCGCCGCCATCGGTTTCGGCTCGCCGTGCAGCTGCACGCCGGTGCGCAGCGCATTCAGCTGCGCATCGTCGAGCGGGTGGCGCACGGTCGCCACATAGGTCTTCGGCACCTTGCGCTTCGGCGACGTGTACGCGTGCACGAACTGGCCGTCGTCCGACAGCAGCAGCAGGCCCGTCGTGTCCTGGTCGAGACGTCCGACGCACTGCACGCCGCGCGCGACGAGCGGCGCGGGCAGCAGGCTGAACACGCTCGCGTGGTGTTGCGGATCGCGCGAACACTCGTAGCCGGCCGGCTTGTTGAGCGCGAGATACGCGCGCGCGTGGAACGGCCACGCCGTATCGTCGACCGAGAACACAAGGCCGTCGGTATCGAACGCGGCGTCGGGGTCGGCCGCACGCGCGCCCGCCACGCTGACGCGGCCCGCTTCGATCAGGCCGCGGCACTGGCGGCGCGAGCCGAAGCCCTGGGTGTAGAGAATGCTTTCGAGATCCATAGCGCGCGCATTCTATCAAGCGGCGGCGCGCGGCCGGCGTGAACCCGCATGCGCTGGTAAGCTGCCGGTACGCCGCGAGGGGCGCGGCGCCCGTTCATTCTTCACGGAAAGTCCATGCCTTTCGCTTCGTTCCCGTTCGGCCGCAAGGCTGCCGCCGTCATCCTCGCCGCAACCGTCTCGTCGGTTGCGTTCGCGCACGCGCATCTCGCGAAGAGCGACCCGGCGGCAGGCGCGGCAGTGGCCGCCGCACCGGCTGCCGTCACGATCGACTTCACCGAGCCGCTGGAGCCGGCGTTCAGCTCGATCGTCGTCGTCGACGGCAACGGCAAGACGGTGTCGGACGGCCGTGCGCGCATCGACGCGTCGAACCGCAAGCGGATGACGGTGCCGCTCACGGCGGTCGGCACGGGCGCCTATACGGTGAAATGGGTGGCCGTCGCGACCGACGGGCACCGCACGCAGGGCGCGTACGGCTTCAGCGTGAAGTGACGTGACGCAACGGCGGCGGCAGGCCCGTGCCAGGGCTGCCGTCGCCTCCATTCGACAGGGAGTCCCGCATGAATCCGACGACGCTCGACGCACTCGCCGATTTTCCCCGTCAGCTCGAAGCTCATTTCGCGGCCGTGCCCGACGGCTACGCGCGCTGGACGCCCGACGACTGGGCCGGAATCCCGAGCGAGCACTTTTCGCCGCTCGGACAGCTCTGCCACGTGCGCGACATCGAGACCGACGGTTATCACGTGCGGCTGCGGCGGATGCTCGAGGAAGACCGGCCGCTGCTCGTGTCGATCGATGGCGACGCGCTCGCGATCGAGCGCCGCTACAACGACGCGTATGCGTCCGACGTGCTCGCGGCGATCCGCGAAGCACGGCGCGAGACGCTGGACCTCGTGGCGCGCCTCACGCCCGAGCAGCTCGCACGCACCGGGGCGTTCGACGGTTACGGCTCGCTGACCGTGCGCGGGCTCGTCCACTACCTGTGCAGCCACGACCAGCAGCATCTGGCCGGCATGCAATGGCTGCTCGGCAAGATCGACGCGGCGCTGTACGCGCGCTGAGCCGGCCGGCATCCGCGGAATCGATCCGTGATTCCTGAGTCATTGTCGGTGCGGCAGGCTACATTACGTTGCGGCAATTGGATCGATTTTCTGGATAATCCATCCAGCCGCGACCGGCTGACCGGTGCGTCGCGCGTGCCTACACTCCAGGATTCGTTCATCGAGAAAAGGAGTCCACCGTGGCAATTCATACGCTCGCAGACAAGGTCGTCCTGATCGCAGGCGGCGCAAAGAATCTCGGCGGCCTGATCGCCCGGGATTTGGCGAGCCACGGCGCGAAGGCAGTGGCAATTCACTACAACAGCGCCGCATCTCAGGCACAGGCCGAGGAGACGGCCGCCGCGGTGCGCGCGGCCGGCGCGGAGGCTGCCACGTTCCAGGGCGACCTGACGACGGCCGCCGCGGTCGAGAAGCTGTTCGACGACGCGAAACAGCGCTTCGGCAAGATCGACATCGCGATCAACACGGTCGGCAAGGTGCTGAAGAAGCCGTTCACCGAGATCAGCGAGGCCGAGTACGACGAGATGTTCGCGGTCAACAGCAAGTCGGCGTTCTTCTTCATCAAGGAAGCGGGGCGGCACCTCGAGGATCACGGCAAGCTCGTCACGCTCGTGACGTCGCTGCTCGGCGCGTTCACGCCGTTCTATGCGGCGTACGAAGGATCGAAGGCGCCGGTCGAGCATTTCACGCGTGCGGCGTCGAAGGAATACGGCGCGCGCGGGATCTCGGTGACGGCCGTCGGGCCGGGTCCGATGGACACGCCGTTCTTCTATCCGGCCGAGGGCGCCGATGCGGTCGCGTATCACAAGACGGCGGCCGCGCTGTCGCCGTTCAGCAAGACGGGCCTGACCGACATCGAGGACGTCGTGCCGTTCATTCGCCATCTCGTCACCGACGGCTGGTGGATCACGGGCCAGACGATCCTGATCAACGGCGGCTATACGACCAAGTAATCGACCAAGTAATCGTTCGGGCAACGCGCCGCTTCGGCGGACGTCGCGGGGTGCGGCGTGCACCGCAATGGCGCGTTTGCGTGGACAATGGACGGGCGCGCGGCCTCGCGGCTGCGCGCCCGTTTTTCTGTGCCGCCGGACCTTGCCGCGACGCGCGACAGCCGGCGGCGACGCGCTTCCGAATCTACGTTCCCTGCCGATGGACAAGCTGGATCAGGTCAGAATCTTCCTGCAGGTTGCCGAGATGGGCAGCTTCATCAAGGCCGCACACGCGCTCGACGTGCCGCGCGCGACCGTGTCGGCGGCCGTCCAGCAGCTCGAGACGGGGCTCGGCACGCGCCTCCTGCATCGCACGACGCGCCAGGTGCAGCTGACTGCCGACGGCGCGTTGCTGCTCGAACGCGGCCGGCGCCTGCTCGCGGAAGCCGACGAACTCGACCGCCTGTTCCGCCGCCGCGACCGCGACGTGATCGGCCGGCTGAACGTCGACGTGCCGAGCCGGATCGCGCGGCGCATGGTGGCGCCCGCGCTGCCGTCGCTGTTTCGCCGTTACCCGAAGCTGCAACTGTCGCTCGGCTCGACGGATCGGTCGATCGACCTGGTGCAGGAGGGTGTCGACTGCGCGATCCGCGTCGGGCGGCTCGCGGACAGCAGTCTCGTCGTGCGGCCGCTCGGGCAGTTCACGCTGATCAACTGCGCGAGCCCCGACTACCTGCGCGAATGCGGCGTGCCCGAGCATCCGGACGCGCTCGCGCACGGACACTGGGCGATCGGCTATGCGTCGCCGACGACCGGGCGTGAACTCGACTGGGAATACTGCTCGGACGGCCAGCGGTACACCCTCACGCTGCCGAGCCGCGTGATCGTCAACAACGCCGAAACCTATATCGCCAGCTGCATCGCCGGGATGGGGCTGATCCAGATTCCGCGCTTCGATGTCGAGCATCTGCTCGACAGCGGGGCGCTGGTCGAGGTGATGCCGGGCCATCGGGCCGCGCCGATGGACGTGTCGGCCGTGTATCCGCACCGGCGCCATCGTTCGCGCCGGCTCAATGCATTCGTCGAGTGGTTCGGCGAGCTGATGGCGAGCGCACTGACGAGGGGCGGGGAGGACCGGGAGGGCGGAGAGGGCGACTGACCGGCGCGCGGTTCGCGTCGCGTGCCGCCGCGCCGGGTTCAGCCGGGCAGCGCCGTGAACCGCCGGCTGCGCCCGGTATCCCGCACCGCATCGATCAATGCCGCACCCGCGCCGTCCGGTTTTGCCGCGAACGCGTAGAAGCGCGCGGCCGGCAACGCCGGCAGACCGTCTTGCGGCCCGCATTCGCGCAAGCCGTCGCGCAGCTGGCTGCGCGCCAGCGCGGTGACCGCGAAGCCGGCGAGCGCGGCGGACACGCAGCCGGCCATGCTGCCGCTCTCGAACAGCACGCGAAACGGGCGCAGCGCGGCGGCGAGTGCCGCGACGGCGGCTTCGCGATAAACGCACGGCTGCGGAAACAGCGCGAGCGGCACCTCACCTTCGGCGTCGAGCGTGCGATCCGACGCGAACGCCCACACGAGCGGCTCTTCCCACAGCAGTTCGCCCGGCGTGTCGACCTGCCGGCACTGCTTGCCGAACACGACGTCGAGCCGACCGAGCGTCTGCTCGCGCAGCAGCGACGCGGTGATGCCGACCTTCAGTTCGATCGACGTGCGCGGGTGGCGGTCGCGAAACGTGCGCAGCACGTGCGGCAGCCACGCGCCCGCGAAATCCTCCGACGCGCCGACCCGCAGCGGCCCGTGCGCCGGCGCGCCGCGCAGCCTCGCGCGCACTTCGCGCTCCATGTCGACGATGTTGCGCGCGTACGCGTACAGCGTGTCGCCGGCCGGCGTGAGCGCGATGCGGCGCGTCGTGCGCGCGAGCAGCACCGTGCCGGCCGCCTGTTCGAGCCGCTTGATGTGGCCGCTGACCGCCGACGGCGTCAACGCAAGCCGTTCCGCGGCCGGCGCGAACCCGCGGCTGTCGACGACTTCGAGGAAGGTGCGCAGCAGCGTGATGTCGAGCGCGGTCGACGCGGGATCGGTCAGCGGTTCCATGGTTCGATTCAACACAATACGCGAAGAGTGAACAATGATACTCCGCGAATCGTGATGAACGACCGGCCTACCATCGTGCACTCGGATCGACCCAACGGAGTGCACGATGACGACCTACGCGCATGCGACGACCGCGTCGCTGGATATTGCCTATCTCGAATGGAACCCGCGCGGCGAGCGCGTGGCGGTGCTGCTGCACGGCTGGCCGGACAGCCCGATCGGCTGGGACGCCGTGGCGGCGACCCTTGCCGCGCGCGGCTACCGCGTGCTCGCGCCTGCGCTGCGCGGCTTTGCGCCGACGCGCTTTCGTGACGCATCCGTGCCGCGCAGCGGCCAGCTCGCGGCGCTCGGACGAGATGTGCTCGACTTCGTCGATGCGCTCGGTCTCGAGCGGCCCGTGCTGGTCGGGCACGACTGGGGCGCCCGGGCGGCCGCGAACGCGTGCGGGCTGCGCGATGACGCCGCATCGCATCTCGTGATGCTGTCGGTCGGATACGGCACCAACGACCCCGGGCAGCCGCTGTCGCTGCAGCAGGCGCGCAATTACTGGTATCACTGGTTCATGGCGACGCCGCGCGGCGAGCAGGCGTTGCGCGACGATCGCCGCGCGTTTGCCCGTTTGATGTGGGACACGTGGTCGCCACCGGGCTGGTATCGCGACGGCGATTTCGAGGCGGCGGCAGACGCGTTCGACGGCCCCGACTGGATCGACGTCGTCCTGCATTCCTATCGGCATCGGTGGGGATTCGCGCCGGGCACGCCGGCCCATGCCGATGACGACGCGCGCCTGAATCCCGCGCCGGTGCTGGCATTGCCGACGCTGGTGCTGCACGGCGGCGCGGACACCTGCAATCACCCGGACAGCTCGGCCGGGCGTGAGCCCTTCTTCACGGGCCGCTACGCGCGGCAGGTGCTGGACGGTGTCGGCCACTTTCCGCAGCGCGAGGCGCCGGCGGCGGTTGCGGAAGCGATCCTCGGGTTCTGCGAGCCGCGCTGATGCGCGCCGGCGCGCCCGGCGCCGGGCGCGCACCGGATCAACTGCCGACGCGGGCGGCCAGCAGGTCGGCGAGGCCGATGTTCCTGAACATCTCGCGGCGGACGCGATCGCCGACGCGGAACACTTCCTCCGCGCCGTCCTGCGACGGATCGACGAATACGCGGTATGGGCGCTTGCCGGCGGGTGCGGCGACGATGTCGGCAATCGCCGTCGCGACGGTGCCGGCATCGGCGTCTGCCGGTTCGAGCGCGGCGAGGCCCTGCAGCGCCTGCCCGGCGACGCCTGCATAGGGGCCGTCGTCGTAGGCGGCCTGCACGGCCGCATCGGCCGGCTTGCCCGCGTGGGCGAAGTGATTCGTGCCCTGGGTGAAGGCGCCCGGCACGACGATCGACGTCTCGATACCCCAGCGGGCGAGTTCGGCGGCATAGGACACCGCGAGCGAATCCATCGCGGCCTTCGCGGCGAAGTAAGGGGCGAGGAACGGCGGCGTACCGCCGCGTGCGGACGACGACGACACCCAGACGAGCAGGCCGCGGCCCTGACGGCGCAGGTGCGGCAGCGCCGCGCGGTTGACGCGCTGGGTCGACACGACGTTGATGTCGTAGAGCTGGGCGATCTGCTCGGGCGTGAACGCTTCGGCCGCACCGAACACCATGTGGCCGGCATTGTGGACGATGACGTCCAGGCGGCCGTTGTCCGCGATCACGCGATCGATGGCGGCACCGACGGACGCGTCATCGCCGACGTCGAGCTCGACGGTGCGCAGGTCGACCCCGTGCTCCTGCGCGTAGGCGGCAATGGCGGCGACGCGCGGCGCGTTGCGGCCGGTGCTTTCGCGCATCGACGCGTAGACGGTATGGCCGGCGCGGGCGAGCGCCTGGGCCGTCAGCAGGCCGAAGCCGCTGGACGCACCCGTGACGAGAATGACTTCCTTCATGATCGATCTCCGGTAAGCGGGGGGCGAGGCAGGCGGCCCGTCAGCACATGCCGCCGTTGGCGCGCAGGATCTGGCCGTTGATCCACGCGCCGTCGGGGCCGGCGAGGAATGCGACGACGCGCGCGATGTCGTCGGGCTGGCCGAGCCGCTCGAGCGGGTTCAGCTTCGCGAGCCGATCGACGAGTTCGGGGCTCTTGCCCTGCAGGAACAACTCGGTCGCGACCGGTCCCGGCGCGACGGCATTCACGCGGACGCCGCGTCCGCGCATTTCCTGCGCGAGCACCTGCGTCAGGCTTTCGACTGCCGCCTTGCTGGCGACGTACACGCCGTAAGTCGGCATGCGCATGCCGATCACGCTGGTCGACAGGTTGATGATGCGTCCCCCGTCGCGCACCCGCCTGGCCGCTTCGCGGCATACGTTGAACGTGCCTTTCACGTTGGTGGCGATCGTTTCGTCGAAGAGCGCATCGTCGCAGTCGGCGATGGTCGCCAGCTTCATCACGCCCGCGGAATTGACCACGACATCCACGCCGCCGAATGCATCTTGCGCGGCGTCGAACAGCGCGGCCACGGCCGCCGGGTCGGCGACGTTCGCCTGCACCGCGACGGCATGGCCGCCGTCGGCGACGATCGCGTCGACCACTTCGCGGGCCGGGCCGGCGCTCCCGGCATAGTTGACGATGACCCGGAAGCCGTCCCGGGCGAGCTGGCGCGCGATTTCCGCGCCGATGCCGCGCGATGAACCCGTGACGAGGGCGATCTGTTCCGATGTGCTCATGTCCTGCTCCTTGGTTCGTGAGTGCCGAGCGATCCGGCGACAGGACTAATGTAGGCTTCCTCGGCCAATAAAAATAATGAATAATGAGAAGATCGAGAATGACTGAAAGTATGTCTTATGGCATTCGACAGCAGGCTTTTGAGCGGGATCGGCGTGCTCTCCGCGGTGATCGAGGCCGGTACCTTCGCGCGGGCCGGCGAAGCGATGGGATTGACGCAGCCGGCGGTGAGCCGTGCCGTCGCCCGGCTGGAAGAGCGCGTCGGCATCCGGATCTTCAACCGCACGGCGCGCGCGATCACGCTGACCGACGAGGGGCGGCGTTTCTATGAGGCGGTCGCGCCGCTGCTGGCCGGCATCGAGGAGGCGGCGATCGACGCCGGCCAGTCGAAGGCGCGTGTCAGGGGGCGGCTGCGCGTCAATGTCGACGCGACCTTCGGCCACTACGTGCTGGCGCCGAAGATGGCCGAGTTTCTCGACCGCTTCCCCGACCTGTCCGTCGAGATCAGCGTGCGCGACCGGATGGGCGACCTCGTCGCCGACGGGTTCGACGTGGCCGTGCGATTCGGCATTCCGGAACCATCGTCGTATCGTGCGCGGCTGCTGCTGGAAACGCGCGTGCTCACCTGCGCGTCGACGGCCTATGTCGCGCGTCATGGCGAACCGCGGCATCCGCGCGACCTCGCGGACGGGCACCGTTGCGTGCTGATCCGCGACCCGGTGACGGGGCGGCCGTTCGAATGGGAATTCCATCGCGGCAAGGAAGTGGTGCCGTTCGATGCCGCCGGCCGGCTGATGGTCAACGATACGGGCATGCTGCTCGGTGCGTGCCTGGGCGGCGCGGGGATTGCGCAATTGCTGGAACTCTATGCGCGGGACATCCTGGCTGAAGGGCGGCTGGTGCTGCTGTTGCCGGAATGGGCGGACGAGACGTTTCCGCTTTACGCGTATCACCACGCGTCAAACCTCGTCTCGGCGAAGGTGAGGGTGTTTCTCGACTTCGTTCGCGAACTGATGGCCTGAGCGCGAGACGCGGCCGGCGGCAGGACGGCCGGCGCTTCATTCGGTGCGATGCGGGATGTTGTCCGGGAACGGATACGGTGCGTGCGGGCCCGGCCAGTCAGGCACCGGCGGCGCGGTCAGGACGTCGCATCCACCCAGCACGAGCACGAGCGCCACGGCGAGCACGCGGCGGCGGAGCGGGGATGAAATCGTGCGCATGGACATGGCGTGCCTCCGTGCCGCGCATCCTCATGATGCTTCGACTGTTGCGCGGGGGCGCGCGTTGCGGCGCGTGCGGCAAAAACAAAAAACCCGCGAAGCGGCGAGCTTGCGCGGGTTTCGACAGATGCAGCGCGTGACGCTGCGAAATACTGGTGCCCAGGGCCGGAATCGAACCGGCACGCCTTGCGGCGGGGGATTTTGAGTCCCCTGCGTCTACCAATTTCACCACCTGGGCTTGATCCTGGCCGCGCATGCGATTGTGCGCGGCGAAACGCGGATTATGTCTGAAATCCCGACGCCGGGCAAGCTGCCCCGGTGCCGGTCGCGCACGTCACTGGCTCAGGTAGACGAACCGGCCCTGCTTGACGATCCCCATCACGCTCGCGCGCTGATCGAGCCCCACATGATCCTTGTCGCTGGTATTGACGACGCCGTTCGGCACGACGAGCTCGTGCGCGCGTTCCAGTTCGCGCCGCAGCGCCGCGCGGAACGCGGGCGTGCCGGGCTGAGCGGCCTTCAGCGCGCGGCCGACCGCATCGGCAAGGCGCGGGTACACGCCCGCCGCGTCGCCTGCGAACTGCGTGACCGTGCCAGCGCCGTATTTCGCCTCGTACGCGTCGACGAACGCGAGCGCGGCCTTGCGGGCCGGATGATCGGCCGGCAGCGTGCGCGCGACGACCACCGGCTGGGTCGGGAACAGCGTCCCGTCGACGTCCTTGCCGCCGAGCTTGATGAATTCCGGCGTCGCGATCCCGTGCGTCTGGTAGACCGGGCCCTTGTAGCCGCGCTCGATCAGCGTGCGCTGCGGCAGGACGGCCGGCGTGCCCGAGCCCGCGATCAGGATCGCGTCGGGTTTCGCCGCGATCAGCTTCAATGCCTGGCCCGTGACGCTCGCGTCGGTGCGGTTGTAGCGCTCGGTCGCGACGACGCGGATCTTGCGCAGGTCCGCGAAGCGCGTGAACTCGTTCAGCCAGCTGTCGCCGTAGCTGTCCGCGAAGCCGATGAAACCGACCGTCTTCACGCCGTGGTTGGCCATGTAGCGGTCATCACGTCGGCCATCGCGCGGTCGCTCTGCGCCATCTTGAACGCCCAGGTCCGCGCGCCTTCCTGCGGCTCGACGATCGCGCCGGAGCCGACCAGCGTGATCATCGGCGTCTGCCCGGCCGCGACCGCGTCGAGCGCCGCGAGCGCGGCCGGCGTGATGTTCGGCCCGACCACGACGTCGACGTGATCCTCGTCGACCAGCTTGCGGATGTTGCGCACCGCGGTGCCCGGGTCGGATGCATCGTCGAGCACCGTCACCTGCACGGGCTGCCCGGCGATCGTCTTCGGCCACATCAGGATGGCGTTCTTGCTCGTGATGCCGATCGCAGCGGCCGGGCCGGTCGACGACAGGTCGACGCCGACCTTCAGGTCGGCATGGGCGGCGGCACAGGCGAGCGCGAGCGCGCCGGCGGCGGCGCGGCGCAACAGGGCGGGAAGCGTCATGCGGGATTCTCCGTCGGGCAACGAAAAGGGGCGCGGTTCAGATTCGCGCCCCTGTGTTTATACAGGCCGGTCAAAGCTCGTACGATTCGGATTCGCCCTTGAGCGCCTGTTCGATCAGCTTGCGGTTCAACGTCGGCGACAGCAGTTCGACGAGCGTATACACATAGCTGCGCAGGTAGGCGCCCTGCTTGAGCGCGACACGCGTCACGTTGCTGCCGAACAGGTGGCCGACCGGGATCAGCCGCAGGTTGCGGTCGCGCTCGGGATTGAACGCGATGTCGGCCATGATCCCGACGCCCAGGCCGAGCTCGACGTAGGTCTTGATCACGTCGGCGTCGATCGCCTCGAGCACGATGTCCGGCGACAGCCCGCGCAGCGCGAACGCATGGTTGATCTTCTTGCGGCCCGCGAACGCGTCGTCGTACGTGATCAACGGGTACTGGGCGAGATCGTCGAGCGTGACCGGCTTGCGTTCGAGCAACGGGTGGTCGGCCGGCACGACGGCCGCGTGATGCCACTGGAAGCAGGGCAGCGACACGAGTTCTTTGTAGTCGGAGATCGCCTCGGTCGCGATCGCGAGATCGGCCTGGTCGTGGATCACCATCTCGGCCACCTGCGTCGGGCTGCCTTGCAGGATCGACAGGTGCACCTTCGGAAAGCGCTTCTTGAATTCGGCGATCGCGGCCGGCAGCGAGTAGCGGGCCTGCGTGTGGGTCGCGGCGATGGTCAGGTTGCCCTGATCCTGTGCTGCGTAATCTTTCCCGACCCTTTTAAGGCTTTCAACCTCCTGAAGAATCCGCTCGACCGACGCGAGGATGATCCTGCCCGGCTCGGTGAGCGAGCGCACGCGCTTGCCGTGCCGCGTGAAGATCTCCACGCCGAGCTCGTCCTCGAGCTCGATGATCGCCTTCGATACCCCCGGTTGCGACGTGTAGAGCGCCTTGGCGGCCTCGGTGAGGTTGAAATTCTGCCGGACGGCCTCGCGCACGAAGCGAAATTGGTGCAGGTTCATTTATAACCCTTCCGCATATCAACAGAATTTTTTAGTCGTTTGAAATATAAGGCGAGTTTATTACGATTCACCGGAGTTTTTCAAATATGGATATCTGTTTTCGTCATTAGCAATCCAGCCGCCAGCGGTTGGGGGCGGTGACGGCGGAACGGAGATTCGGGCGCGACGTGGCTAGGACGTCGCGCGGTCACCACGAAAACCCTGGGGTCCCCGAATGTATCAGTACGACCAATACGACCAGACGATCGTCGACGAGCGTGTCGCGCAGTACCGCGATCAGGTGCGCCGCCGGCTGTCGGGCGAGTTGAGCGAAGAAGAATTCCGTCCGCTGCGCCTGCAGAACGGCCTGTACATGCAGCGCCACGCGTACATGCACCGCATCGCGATTCCGTACGGCAACCTGCGCAGCGACCAGCTCCGGATGCTGGCGCGCATCGCCCGCGAACATGACCGCGGCTACGGCCACTTCTCGACCCGCTCGAACATCCAGTTCAACTGGATCCAGCTCGAGGAAACGCCCGAGATCCTCGCGAAGCTCGCGTCGGTGCAGATGCACGGCATCCAGACGTCGGGCAACTGCATCCGCAACATCACGGCCGACCAGTTCGCCGGCGTCGCCCAGGACGAAGAGATCGATCCGCGCCCGTGGTCGGAAATCCTGCGTCAGTGGTCGACGTTCCATCCCGAATTCGCGTGGCTGCCGCGCAAGTTCAAGATCGCGGTGTCGGGCTCGAAGGACGACCGCGCGGCCGTGCAGATTCATGACCTCGGCGTGTACCTGAAGAAGAACGCGCAGGGCGAAGTGGTCGCGAGCATCCTCGCGGGCGGCGGCCTCGGCCGTACGCCGATCATCGGCGCGGTGATCAAGGAAGACCTGCCGTGGCAGCACCTGCTGACCTACTGCGAAGCCGTGCTGCGCGTGTACAACCGCTACGGCCGCCGCGACAACCTGTACAAGGCGCGCATCAAGATCCTCGTGAAGGCGCTGTCGCCCGCGAAGTTCGCGCAGCAGGTCGAGGAAGAGTGGCAGCACCTGAAGGACGGCCCGTCGACGCTCACGCAGGCGGAAGTCGATCGCGTGTCGCAGTACTTCCAGCCGCCCGTCTACGAGAAGCTGGCCGATACCGATGCATCGTTCGAACAGCACCTGCTCGAGAACAAGGCGTTCGCGCGCTGGGTCGAGCGTAACGTCGCACCGCACAAGGTGGCCGGTTA
This sequence comes from Burkholderia sp. ZZQ-2, assembly GCF_050768715.1. Taxonomy (NCBI): domain Bacteria; kingdom Pseudomonadati; phylum Pseudomonadota; class Betaproteobacteria; order Burkholderiales; family Burkholderiaceae; genus Burkholderia; species Burkholderia sp. ZZQ-2. Next base: position 59,752 of record NZ_LDVA01000197.1, read on the forward strand.
TGCCGCCGTCACGCTGTCGCTGAAGGATCACCGCATCGCGCCGGGCGATGCGACCGACCAGCAGATGGACCTGGTGGCTGACTGGGCCGACGCCTATTCGTTCGGCGAGCTGCGCGTGTCGCACGAGCAGAACCTGATTCTCGCGAACGTGAAAAAGCGCGACCTGTTCGAGGTTTGGGAAAAGGCGAAGGCGGCCGGTTTCGCGACGCCGAACATCGGCCTGCTGACCGACATCATCGCGTGCCCGGGCGGCGACTTCTGCTCGCTCGCGAACGCGAAGTCGATCCCGATCGCGCTGGCGATCCAGCAGCGTTTCGACGATCTGGACTACGTGTACGACCTCGGCGACCTGTCGCTGAACATTTCCGGTTGCATGAACTCGTGCGGTCACCACCACGTCGGCAACATCGGCATCCTCGGCGTCGACAAGGACGGCGCCGAGTGGTACCAGGTGTCGCTCGGCGGCGAGCAGGGCACGGGCCGCAACGGCGCGCGCCTCGGCCGCGTGATCGGGCCGTCGTTCTCGGCGGAGGAAGTGCCCGACGTGATCGCGAAGCTGATCGACACGTTCGTCGAATCGCGCGTCGACGGCGAGCGCTTCGTCGACACGTACGACCGCATCGGCATCGCGCCGTTCAAGGAGCGCGTGTATGCGGCGCGCCAGGCAGTGAACGCGTAACCAACCGGGTAGAAGGAATTAGCAGATGGCTTCGATTATCAAGAACCGCGCAGTGATCGACGATGCATGGCAGGTCGTGCGCGCGGCGGAAGACGGTGCACTGCCCGCGGTCGACGCGTTGCCGGCCGGCAAGGTGCTGGTGCCGTTCGCGTTGTGGCAGGCCGAGCGCGCGGCGCTCGTCGCCGCGAAGACGAAGGACGAGCTCGGCGTGTGGCTCGCCCCGGACAGCGAGCCGGCCGATCTCGTGGCCGACTTCGGCGCGATTTCGCTGGTTGCCGTCGACTTCCCGCGCTTCGCGGACGGCCGCGGCTACAGCATTGCGCGCCTGCTGCGCGAGCGTCACGGCTGGACGGGCGAACTGCGCGCGATCGGCGACGTGCTGCGCGACCAGTTGCTGTACATGTCGCGTTGCGGCTTCGACGCATTCGCGGTGCGCGCCGACAAGGACATCCACGACGCGCTGAACGCGTTCACGGAATTCACGCAGCGTTATCAGGGCGCGTTCGACCAGCCCGAACCGCTGTTCCGCCGCCGTGCCGCGGCGGCCGGCGTGGCGCAAGCGAAGGTGGGCGCATGAGCACCGCCGCCGCCACCGCGCTGAGCCCGGAACTCGCCGCGAAGGTCGAGCGCCTCGACGCGCTGCTCGCGCAGATCGGGGCGCGTCACGAGAAGGTGAAGTTCGCGAGCAGTCTCGCGGCGGAAGACATGCTGCTGACGCACGCGATCCTGTCGAAGGGCGTCCGGATCGGCATCTTCTCGCTGAACACGGGCCGCCTGCACGCGGAAACGCTCGGCATGATCGACCGCGTGCGCGAGCGCTACGGCTACGAGATCGAGCAGTTTCATCCGCAGCAGGACGCGGTCGACCAGTACGTCGCCGAGCACGGCCTGAACGCGTTCTACGAAAGCGTCGAGCTGCGCAAGTCGTGCTGCCACATCCGCAAGGTCGAGCCGCTGAATCGCGCGCTGGCCGACGTCGGGGCATGGGTCACGGGCCAGCGCCGCGAGCAGTCGGTCACGCGTGCCGAGCTGCACGAGGAAGAGCAGGACGAAGCGCGCGGGATCGCGAAGTACAACCCGCTCGCCGACTGGACGGAAAGCGACGTGTGGGCGTACCTTAACGCGTTTGACGTGCCGGTGAACCCGCTGCATGCGCGCGGCTATCCGAGCATCGGCTGCGAGCCCTGTACGCGGGCGATCCGCCCCGGCGAGGACAGCCGCGCGGGCCGCTGGTGGTGGGAGTCGCGCGACACGAAGGAATGCGGCCTGCACATCACGATCACGCCGATTCCCGCGGACGCCGTTGCCGGCGTCACGCACTGAAAGCCTGACAAGAAACTGAATATTGCGCCGCCCGCGACAGCGGGCAGCACGAACCCAGAAGAGAAGGACTGAAATCATGAGCACGACGCTCGAGCAATCCGCCTTTGCCCCGCCCGCCGGTGCCGACAAGCGCATGGGCCACCTCGACTGGCTCGAAGCCGAGTCGATCCACATCCTGCGCGAACTGGTCGCCGAATGCAGCAAGCCGGCGCTGTTGTTCTCGGGCGGCAAGGATTCGGTCGTCGTGCTGCATCTGGCACTGAAGGCGTTCGGCCTCGGCGCGAACCGCAAGACGACGCTGCCGTTCCCGCTCGTGCACATCGACACGGGCCACAACTACGAAGAAGTGATCGACTTCCGCGATCGCCGCGCGAAAGAACTCGGCGCCGAGCTGGTCGTCGGTCACGTCGAGGATTCGATCAAGCGCGGCACGGTCGTGCTGCGCCGCGAAACCGATTCGCGCAACGCCGCACAGGCCGTCACGCTGCTCGAGACGATCGAACAGCACGGCTATACGGCGCTGATCGGCGGTGCGCGCCGCGACGAAGAGAAGGCACGCGCGAAGGAGCGGATCTTCTCGTTCCGCGACGAATTCGGCCAGTGGGATCCGAAGGCGCAGCGCCCGGAACTGTGGAGCCTGTACAACGCCCGCCTGCACAACGGCGAGCACCTGCGCGTGTTCCCGATCTCGAACTGGACGGAACTCGACGTGTGGCAGTACATCGCGCGCGAGAACCTCGAACTGCCGTCGATCTACTACGCGCACCAGCGCGAGATCGTGCGCCGCAACGGCCTGCTCGTGCCGGTCACGCCGCTCACGCCGATGCGTGACGGCGAGACGAGCGAGCTCGCGCAGGTGCGCTTCCGTACCGTGGGCGACATCAGCTGCACGTGCCCGGTCGAGAGCGACGCGGACGACGTCGAGAAGATCATCGCCGAGACGGCGGTGACCGAGATCACCGAGCGCGGCGCGACCCGGATGGACGACCAGGCCTCCGAAGCCGCGATGGAACAGCGCAAGAAGCAAGGTTATTTCTGAAGCACACGAGGACATTCACATCATGAGCATCATCGAGAACACCGAAGACCTCGGCGTGTTGCGCTTCATCACCGCAGGCAGCGTCGACGACGGCAAGAGCACGCTGATCGGCCGCCTGCTGTACGACAGCAAGGCCGTGCTGTCCGACCAGCTGTCCGCGCTGTCGCGCGCGAAGAACAAGCGCACGGTCGGCGACGAGCTCGACCTCGCGCTCCTGACCGACGGTCTCGAAGCCGAGCGCGAGCAGGGCATCACGATCGACGTCGCGTACCGCTACTTCGCGACCGCGAAGCGCAAGTTCATCATCGCCGATACGCCGGGCCACGAGCAGTACACGCGCAACATGGTGACGGGCGCATCGACCGCGCACGCGGCGATCATCCTGATCGACGCGACGCGCGTGACGGTCGAGAACGGTGTCGCCGACCTGCTGCCGCAGACCAAGCGTCACAGCGCGATCGTCAAGCTGCTCGCGCTGCAGCACGTGATCGTCGCGATCAACAAGATGGACCTCGTCGACTACAGCGAAGCGCGCTTCAACGAGATCCGCGACGCGTACGTCACGCTGGCGAAGCAGCTTGGCCTCACCGACGTGCGCTTCGTGCCGGTGTCGGCGCTGAAGGGTGACAACATCGTCGGCGCGAGCGAACGCATGCCGTGGTACGCGGGCGAACCGCTGCTCGACGTGCTCGAATCGCTGCCGGTCGAGACGCAGGCGCATGACGCGCTGCGCTTCCCGGTGCAGTGGGTTGCGCGCCAGGACGGCAGCTCGGCCGACGATTTCCGCGGCTACATGGGCCGTATCGAGTCGGGCGAAGTGAAGGTCGGCGACGAGATCGCCGTGTTGCCATCGAACCGCACGGCAACGGTCGCCGAGATCGTCGCGCCGGTGCCGGGCGGCACCGCGTCGGTCGCGCACGCGTTCGCGGGCCAGACCGTGACGATCCGTCTCGCGGAAGACGTCGACGTGTCGCGCGGCGACATGTTCGTCACCTCCGGCGAGCCGGTTGCACCGGCGAAGAAGCTCGAAGCCGATTTGTGCTGGTTCGACGAGACGCCGCTGTCGCCGCAGCGCAAGTACCTGCTGAAGCAGACCACCAGCACGGTGTTCGCGAAGATCGGCGGCGTCAAGCAGGTGCTCGACGTGCACACGCTGTCGCATGCGACCGACCGTCACGACCTGAAGATGAACGACATCGGCCGTGTCGCGCTGACGCTGCAGAAGCCGATCGTCTGCGACACGTACGACGCGCATCCGGGTACCGGCGCGTTCGTGCTGATCGACGAGGCGACGCATCACACGGTCGCCGCGGGCATGATCCGGGCGTTCTCGGCGTAATCGTCAATCTGCGCGGCAAACCGCGCCGCCGCACGGCGGCGCGGGCCGTCTGCAAACGTCCGCACGGACGAAGCGAAGCGACAAACATGGGCAAGGTGTATCTGATCGGAGCAGGGCCGGGCGCGGCGGACCTCATCACGGTGCGCGGCGCGCGGCTGCTCGCGCAGGCGGACGTCGTGCTGCACGACGCGCTCGTCGAGCCCGCGATGCTCGACTACGCGCCGAACGCGCACCGGATCGCGGTCGGCAAGCGCTGCGGGCAGCGCTCGACCGCGCAGCACTTCATCAACAAGCAGATCGTCGATGCGGCGCGCGAGCACGCGTGCGTCGTGCGGCTCAAGGGCGGTGACCCGATGCTGTTCGGTCGTGCCGAAGAGGAGATGCGCGCGCTGGAAGCGGCCGGCATCGACTACGAGGTCGTGCCGGGCATCACCGCGGCACTGGCCGGCGCGGCGACGCTGAAGCGTTCGCTGACGCTGCGCGGCGTGTCGCGCAGCGTCGCGTTCGCGACGCACAGCCGCGCGCCGGGCAGCGACGAGATCCGCGAAGCCGCGCGCGCCGATTCGATCGTGTACTACATGGGCCGCGACAGCGCGCCCGGCATCGCGCAGGAACTGATCGACGCAGGCCGAGCGCCGGCGACGCCCGTGGCGATCGTCGAGGCGTGCAGCACCGCGCGCGAGCGTACGCTGACGCTGACGCTCGCGCAGATGGCGGCGGGCGACGCGCAGGCGTGGCTCGATCCCGCGGAACCGAGCCTGCTGATGATCGGCGACGCGTTCGCCGAGCGCGCCGGACAGGCGAAAGAGGGCGATTCGCTGCGAAATGCGGCCTGAGCGGGGCGGCCTGAGCGGGATCCCGCCGCAGTCCGAAACAAAAAAGCGCCGGCTTCATCAAGCCGGCGCTTTTTCTTTGTGCACGCTAACCGCGCGGTTTACGCGTTGCCGTCGATCTGGTCGATGCAGTAGCGCGCGATCGCGTCGAGCACGCCGTTGTCTTCGCCGACGGCCGTCGCGCAACGGATCTCGATGCCCGGATGCGCGGCGCGGCACGCATCGACGAGTTGCGGCAGATCGCGGCGGACATGGCCGCCCTGGCCGAAGAACACGGGCACCACGGTGATGTGCGAGCAGCCGGCCGCGACCTGCGCGGCGACCGCGTCACCGAGCGTCGGCGTCATCAGTTCGAGGAACGCGAGCGACACGTGGGCCGCGGGGGAGGCGGCGCCGCGCAGCCGCGCGGCGAGCCGCTCGAACGGCTCGGCCCAGCGCGGGTCGCGGGCGCCGTGGCCGAACAGGACGATGCCGTGCGAACTCATGTCGAAGCCTCCGTCGTGACGCGGCGCTCAGTGCCGGTCGACCCACTTGAGCGCGAACAGGCCGAGCGCGAGATAGATCAGGCCCGGCGTCGCGGCAGTGAGCGGCGCGGGCCACGTGTTCAGCGTGCCGATGTGCGAGAACAGCGTGTTGAGGAGCTGGAAGCTCATGCCGAGCATGATGCCGCCGAACACCTTCACGCCGACCACGCCAGCCCGCGTGTGCAGGTAAGCGAACGGCAGCGACAGCACGAGCATCACGAACACGGCGAACGGGTACAGCAGCTTGCGCCACAGTGCGATGTCGTAGCGCTGCGTGTCCTGCTGGTTCTCGCGCAAGTGCTGGATGTAGCGGAACAGGTTGATGAGCGACATGCGCTCCGGCGACACGAGCAGCACCGACAGGATCTGCGGCGTCAGGTCCGAACGGAGCCGGTATTCGGGCAGCGATACCTGCTGCGACCGGTACACCGGGTTGAGCGCGTCGGCCGGCTGGCCGCTGATCGGCTTGATCGGCGTCAGCTCGGTCTCGGAGACGCCTTTCAGCAGCCAGTGGCCGGGCGGCTCGTAGCGCCCCGTCTGCGCGATCCGCACATTCTGCAGCTGGAATTTCGAGTCGAATTCGTAGATGCGCACGTTGCTGATCGTCGAGTCGGGCGACAGGCTGCCGACGTTGACGAAACGCGTGACCTGCTCGCCGTTTTCGCGGGCCGCGAGCGTGTCCTTCACCCACACGCCCGACTGGAAGTTCGACGACACCGATGCGCCGAGCGCCTGCAGCCGCACGCGCTCGGACAGCTGATCGGCGTACGGGCCGACGAATTCGCCGATCAGGTAGGTGACGATCACGAGCGGAATGCCGATCTTCAGCAGCGAGCGCAGCGCCTGGTTGGTCGCGAGACCCGACACGCGGAAGATCGTGAATTCCGAGTTCGCGGCCATCTGCGCGAACACGTAGATCGCGCTGATCAGCGCGGCGACCGGGATGATCTCGTAGAAGCGCGACGGGGTCTGCAGCGCGACGCGCAGCACCGCGTAGCCGAACTTGTAGTTACCGTGCCCGACCGAGTTCAGTTCGCTGATCAGGTCGAAGAAGAAGAACAGGCCCGAGAACGCGAACAGGATGAAGACGAACGTGACGTAGATCTGTCGCGCGAAGTACTTTTCATAGAGCCGCATCGATCATGCTCCCGAGCGGCCAAACAGCGCGCGTGTAAACAGCGGACGATTGCGCACGCGCAACCAGAAGATGAACGCGACGATCGCGGCGACCACGAGGTGCAGGCCGACCAGGCCGACGCCGAACGACATCTTGCCCTGCTCGATCTGCGCCTGCACGACGTTCAGCAGGTTCGAGTACGTGAGGTAGATCAGCACGGCCATCACGAGGTTGATCGTGCGGCTGCGGCGCGGGTTCTGGTACGACAGCGGAATGCCGAGCACCAGCAGGTTGATCGCGATCAGCGGCAACCCCGCGCGCCACGCGAATTCCGCGAGGTTGTCGCGCGTCGGGTTGCGCAGCAGGTCCGGTGTCGGCGTGCTGTTCGTGGTCGGCACGTTGGTGACCGGCGTGCTCGTGATCTTCACGCCGTAGCGCTCGAACTCCATGATCTTGAAGTTCGGCTGGCCGGGCGTGCCATCGTAGCGGCGGCCGTCTTCCAGGACGACGAAGCGGCTGCCGTCGCGCGTTTCCGTGTGACCCGTCTGCGATACGACCACGTTGACCTTGCCGTTCTCGGTCGACGTGACGAACACGTTCTGCACCTTGCTCTGGTCGGGCGTCATCTTCTCGATGAAGAACACGCGGTGGTTCGTGGCCGACTCGCGGAACTGGCCCGGCGCGAGCAGCGAGATCTCGTCGCGTTGCTGGAAGCGTGCCTTGATCATCTTGCTTTGCTGGTTCGACCACGGCCAGCCGACGAACGCGAAGAAGGCGATCAGCAGGATGATCGGCGTGGCGAACACGCCGATCGGCTTGATGAGGCGCGTGAGGCTTACGCCCGATGCGAGCCACACGACCATTTCGGAGTCCCGGTACCACCGGGTCAGCACGAACAGGATCGACACGAACAGCGTGACGACGAGCATCACGGCGAGGTAGCCGATCACGGTGAGGCCGATCAGCACGAGGACGTCCCGAGGATCGATTTCACCGGACGCGGCGTAACCGACGATGCGGATCATCATCGTCGTGAGCATGATCGTGAGCAGCACCATGAACACGGCGCCAGCCGTATACGCAAGCTCGCGCTGGAGGGAGCGTTCGAAGATCATTCTTGATGAGAAGAGGGCGGGAGGCTGCGCACGCGTAGCGGAGCGCTCGCGCCGCCACGGGAAAAATAGCGGATAATTGCGGCTTTCATCCTTAGCCCAGATTTTATCCGAGGACAAGCGCGATGGACTTTAGCATAAAAGGCTGTGATTGGAGCAAAGGCGAGGCGAAGGGGTTCCTGACCGGGAAGTCCGATTGCATCGTGCTCGGCATCTTCGAGGCGCAGACCCTCTCGGGCGCGGCGCTCGACATCGACACGGCCACCAAGGGACTGATTTCGCGCGTGGTGAAGGCCGGCGACATGGACGGCAAGCGCGGCAAGACGCTGTTCCTGCACGAAGTGTCGGGCATCGGCGCGTCGCGCGTGCTGCTCGTCGGCCTCGGCAAGCAGGATGCTTTCAACCAGAAAGCCTATAACGACGCAGCGACGGCCGCGTGGCGCGCGCTGCTGGCGACCAAGGTCGTCCAGGTCACGTTCACGCTCGCGCAACTGCCGGTCGACGAGCGCAGCTCCGACTGGGGCGTGCGTGCGGCGATTCTCGCGCTGCGCAACGAGACCTACCGCTTCACGCAGATGAAGAGCAAGCCGGAACCGGCGTCGCACACGCTCAAGCGCGTCGTGTTCAGCGTCGATCCGTCCGACGAAAAGGCTGCGAAGGTCGCGGTCAAGCAGGCCGTCGCGCTCGCGAACGGGATGGATCTCACCCGCGACCTCGGCAACCTGCCGGGTAACGTCTGCACGCCGACCTACCTCGGCAACACCGCGAAGAAGATCGCGAAGGATTGGGGCCTGAAGGCGGAAGTGCTCGGGCTCAAGCAGATCCAGGCGCTGAAGATGGGCTCGTTCCTGTCGGTCGCGCGCGCGTCGGTCGAGCCGCCGCAGTTCATCGTGCTGCACTACCAGGGCGCCGCCGCGAAGGCCGCGCCGGTCGTGCTGGTCGGCAAGGGCATCACGTTCGACACGGGCGGCATCTCGCTGAAGCCGGGCGAGGGCATGGACGAGATGAAGTACGACATGTGCGGCGCCGGTTCGGTGCTCGGTACGATGCGTGCGGTCGCCGAGATGGGCCTGAAGATCAACGTCGTCGCGATCGTGCCGACCTGCGAGAACATGCCGGGCGGCAACGCGACGAAGCCGGGCGACATCGTCACCAGCATGAAGGGCCTGACGATCGAGGTGTTGAACACCGACGCCGAAGGGCGCCTGATCCTGTGCGACGCGCTCACGTATGCCGAGCGCTTCAAGCCGGCCGCCGTGATCGACGTCGCAACGCTGACGGGCGCGTGCGTGATCGCGCTGGGCGGCCACAACAGCGGCCTGTTCTCGACGAACGACGCGCTCGCGGGCGAACTGCTCGACGCGTCGCGCGAGGCGAACGACCCGGCATGGCGCATGCCGCTCGACGACGAGTACCAGGATCAGCTGAAGTCGAACTTCGCGGATCTCGCGAACATCGGCGGGCGCCCGGCCGGCGCCGTGACCGCCGCGTGCTTCCTGTCGCGCTTCACCGACAGCTATCCGTGGGCCCACCTCGACATCGCGGGCACCGCGTGGAAGGGCGGTGCGGCGAAGGGGGCGACGGGCCGTCCGGTGCCGTTGCTCGCGCAGTTCCTGATCGACCGCGCCGGCCAGTGATGGCGGTGTTGACGACGCTGCGGGTAGGCGGGCAATGACGCGGATCGATTTCCACTCGAACGTCGGCGATTCGCTCGCGTACGCGTGCCGGCTGCTGCGCAAGGCCTATCAGGCCGGGCAGCCGGTCGTCGTGCTCGCCGAGCCCGCGCGCCTGCGCGCGCTCGACGAGCGGCTCTGGACGTTCTCGCCGCTCGATTTCATCCCGCATTGCGGTGTCGACAGCGAGCACGCAGCCGGCACGCCGATCGTGCTGGCCGCGGATCTCGACCGCGCACCGCATCATCACGTGCTGCTGAACCTCGGCGCGGCCGTGCCTGCGCAGTTCGCCCGCTTCGAGCGCCTGCTCGAAGTGGTCGGCAACGCGCCGGACGAGCTGGCCGCGGGCCGGGACCGCTACCGGTTCTACCGCGACCGCGGATACGCGCTGAACAACTACAAGCAGGGCAGCTAGCCGCAACCGTCGACGGAGTGTTCCCGTGACAGAAGCCGATTCATCCTCGATCCCGACGCTGACCGACGTGCTGGTGCCGGGCAAGCCGGTGCCGGCGCGCGCGCCCGCGCCCGACGCTCCGCAGCCGCCCGCCGGCGCGGCGATTCCGGTGCTGACCGACGTGGTCGCGCCACGCACCACGGGTGCGGCGCCGGCCGATTCCATGCCCGCCGCACTCGACCCCGATTCCGTCGTGGTCGAACCCGTGCCGACGCCGTACGTGCCGGCGGTCGAACTGCCCGGAGACGAGGCGGTGGTGACTGCGACTGTCGTCGCCGCCGCGCTCGGCGAGACCGATGCGCCGGCGGAGCCCGGCGCCGCGGAACACGTGGTTGCCGAAGACTCGGCGGCGATGAGTGCGCCGCTGCGCTCGTCGCTGGCCGACGACGATGTGCTGCCGCACGCGTTCGCCGCGGTGGCGCGTGAGGCTGTCGGGCACGCGCGTGAAGCGCACATGCCGGAGGCCGCCGCAGTGGCCGCCGCGCCGCAGCAGGATGCGCAGGCCGTGGCCGGGCTGACGCCGGAAGATGCCCAGCACATCGCCGAGCGCCTGCGCAATCGCCTGACGAACTATCTGACCGGGGAAGGGCGCGACGCCATCGAGGCCCGTTGTCGCGACGCGCTGCATGAGCATTCGGCCTGGCTGGTCGGCCAGATCACGCGCGAAGTGGCGCTGGCGCTGGAAACCGAGGTGATGGACTGGGTTCGCGACGCGGTCGACGAAGAAATCGCACGCCGCCGCGCCGGTCATGCCGGTTGAGTGCGCGACCGTTCAGGTGAAAAACAGGGTGCGATTCCAGTAAGGGCCGGCCAAGCGGCCGGCGAGGTGCGGATCAGCCTCGGCGGGCCCGCCAGCCGGCGGAACCCCGCGCGACGGCGGTTTACGCCCGTTGCGCCCGGATCAGCGCACCGACAGCGCCCATTGCGCGAGCGTGTGGGCTTCGGCGCTCGTCAGTTGCGTATTGGCGGGCATCGGCACACTGCCCCATACGCCGACGCTGCCTTTCACGATCGATTGGGCGAGGTAATCGACGGCGTCGCCGCGCGCCGCATACTTGCCGGCGATGTCGCGGAACGACGGGCCCATCAGCGGTTTGCCGATCGCGTGGCAGGCCATGCAGTTCTTGCGCTGGGCAAGCGCGAGCCCGTCGGCCTGGTCGGCGCGCGCCGCCGCCCCGCTGCCGATCAGCAGCATGGCGAGCAGGACGCGCAATATCGAGTGTTTCATGCGGTTCTCCGCCGGCGGGGACGGCCGGCTTCATGACCCGCGCATTATAAAAGCAAAGGGAAAGCGCGTTTTGCGCGTTCCCCCGGCAGCCATGTTTAACGGGGTCGCATGCGGCGATGCACCCGTGTCAACCCGTGACGGCACCCTGGTTCGCGGGCCGGGCGAGGGCCGCGAATTTCGCGAGCACGCCACGTGTGTAGCGCGGTGCCGGCTGTTGCCACGCGGCGCGGCGGCGCGCGAGTTCCGTGTTGTCCACGTTCAACTGCAGCAGCAGCCGGTGCGCGTCGATCGTGATCGAGTCGCCTTCCTGCACGAGCGCGATCGTGCCGCCGACGAACGCCTCCGGTGCGACATGGCCGACCACCATGCCCCAGGTGCCGCCCGAGAAGCGGCCGTCGGTGATGAAGCCGACCGATTCGCCGAGCCCCTTGCCGATGATCGCGGACGTCGGCGCGAGCATTTCGGGCATGCCGGGGCCACCCTTCGGGCCGAGATAACGCAGCACGAGGATGTCGCCTGCCTGGATCCGGTCGCCGAGAATCGCATCCATCGCGCTCTGCTCGTCGTCGAACACGCGCGCCGGGCCCGTGATCACGGGGTTCTTCAGGCCGGTGATCTTCGCGACCGCGCCGTCTTCCGCGAGATTGCCTTTCAGGATCGCAAGGTGGCCTTCCTTGTACAGCGCGCGGTCGATCGGGAAGATCACGTCCTGGTCCGCGCGCGGCACGGCGGGCACGTCCTTCAGTTCGTCGGCGATCGTGCGGCCGGTGATCGTCATGCAGTCGCCGTGCAGCAGCCCCGCGTCGAGCAGGATCTTCAGCACCTGCGGAATCCCGCCGGCCCGGTGCAGGTCGGTCGCGACGTACTTCCCCGACGGCTTGAGGTCGCAGATCACGGGCACGCGCTTGCGGATGCGCTCGAAGTCGTCGATCGTCCAGTCGACCTCGGCCGCGTGAGCGATCGCGAGATAGTGCAGCACTGCATTGGTCGAACCGCCCGTCGCCATGATTACCGACACCGCGTTCTCGATCGATTCCTTCGTGATGATGTCGCGCGGCTTCAGGTCGCGCTTCACGGCCTCGACCAGCACGCGCGCCGACTCGGCGGCCGAATCGACTTTCTCCTGGTCGGGGTTGGCCATCGTCGACGAGTACAGCAGCGACATCCCGAGCGCCTCGAACGACGAACTCATCGTGTTCGCGGTGTACATCCCGCCGCACGAACCCGACGTCGGGCATGCGTTCTGCTCGACCCCTTCGAAATCCTCCTGCGACATCCGGCCCGCGGTGAATTCGCCGACCGCCTCGAACGACGAGACGATCGTCAGGTCCCGGCCTTTCCAGTTGCCGGGGCGGATCGTGCCGCCGTACACGTAGATGCCCGGCACGTTCAGGCGCGCGAGCGCGATCATCCCGCCCGGCATGTTCTTGTCGCAGCCGCCGACGACAACCACGCCGTCCATCCATTGCCCCTGCACGCAGGTCTCGATGCAGTCGGCGATCACCTCGCGCGACACGAGCGAGTACTTCATGCCTTCGGTGCCCATCGACATGCCGTCCGAAATCGTCGGCGTGCCGAAGATCTGCGGGTTCGCATCGGATGCCTTCACCGCCGCGACGGCTGCGTCCGACAGGCGCTGCAGGCCCGAATTGCACGGCGTGATCGTCGAATGGCCGTTCGCGATGCCGATCATCGGCTTGTCGAAATCGTCCTTCTGGTAACCGAGCGCGTAATACATCGAGCGATTCGGCGATCGGGCCACGCCTTGCGTGATGTGCCTCGAGCGGCGGTTGTAAGCCATGGGGGACTCCATCGTTGTCTGGGCGGCGCCGGTGAACGGCGCGCCGGTTCGGATCAGTCAAGCATGGAGTTTCCGGATTGGGATGTCCAATATATTATTTGTCGCCTATTAAGTCGTTTCCTGAATGAAAGACGCATGGCTGATCCGACTCCCGACCTGCGCCAGTGGCGCTATTTCGCGACCGTTGCGGACGAGCGCCATTTCGGCCGCGCGGCCGAACGCCTGTCGATGACGCAGCCGCCGCTGTCGCAGGCGATCCGCGCACTCGAGGACACGCTCGGCGTCGCGCTGTTCGTGCGCAGCAAGCGTTCGGTCGCACTGACGGCGGTCGGGGCCGCGCTGTTGCCCGATGTGCGCCGGCTGCTTGCGTCGGCCGATGCGTTGCCGCCGCTGGCGCGACGGCTCGCGCGCGGCGAGGCCGGCTCGTTGTCGCTCGCGTTCGTGTCGACCGCCGATTACGGGCTGCTGCCTTCGCTGCTGCGTGCGTTCGGCGCGCGTTATCCGCAGGTGCGCCTGCAACTCGCGGAGGCGACGAGCGACGTGCAGATCGACGAACTCGTCGCCGGCCGCATCGACGCGGGGCTCGTCATTCCGCCCGTGCCGCCGCGCCACGCGGCCGGGCTGTCGTACCTGCCCGTCCTGCGCGAGCCGCTGGTGATCGCGATGCCGGCGGCCGCGAGCGACGCGCCCGAGGACGAGCCCGTCCATCTCGCGGAAGTCGCCGCGTTGCCGCTCGTGATCTTTCCGCGTCGTTTGGCGCCCGGCTTTTATGACATCATTACGGGCTGCTACGGCGCGGCGGGGGAAACCCCGTGCATCGGCCAGGAGGCGATCCAGATGCAGACGATCGTCAGCCTCGTGTCGGCCGGCATGGGCGTCGCACTGGTGCCGCAATCGCTGCGTAACCTGCGGCGCACCGGCGTGGTCTACCGGCCGCTCGCCGGTCACGCGCCGGTCGTCGAGACGGGCCTCGTGTGGCGTACCGGCGACGTGAGCCCCGTGCTGGCCGGCTTCCTCGACGTCGTGCGCGCGCAGGGGCTCGCCCCATGACGTGAACGATGGCGCGCCGGTGCCGTCCAACGCGCGGTACTGCGCGTGTGCGACGGCCGTACCGCATTCGAAAACTTCTTCGCTAACCCATGATCATTCACCCGAATTTCGACCCCGTTGCGATCCATCTCGGGCCGCTGGCCGTGCGCTGGTACGGGCTCATGTATCTCGTCGGCTTCATCGCGGCGATCGTCGTCGGCCGGATCCGCCTGAAGCTGCCGCATGTCGCGGCGCAGGGCTGGACCGCGAAGGACATCGACGACATGATGTTCTACGGCGTGCTCGGCACCGTGCTCGGCGGCCGCCTCGGCTACGTGCTGTTCTACAAGGCCGATTTCTATTTCTCGCATCCGCTCGACGTGTTCAAGGTGTGGGAGGGCGGCATGTCGTTTCACGGCGGCTTCCTCGGCGTGACGCTCGCGATGGCGCTGTTCGCGTGGCAGCGCAAGCGCCATTGGCTGCAGGTCACCGATTTCGTCGCGCCGATGGTGCCGACGGGGCTCGCGGCCGGGCGGCTCGGCAACTTCATCAACGGTGAACTGTGGGGCCGCGTGACCGATCCGTCCGCACCGTGGGCGATGCTGTTCCCGGGCGCGATGCGCGACGATGCGGCATGGTTGCCGAAGCATCCGGAACTCGTCGAGAAGTGGCATCTCGCCGACGTGTTCATGCAATACCAGATGCTGCCGCGTCATCCTTCGCAGCTCTACGAAATTGCGCTCGAAGGCATCGTGCTGTTCTTCGCGCTGTTCTTCTTTGCGCGCAAGTCGCGGCCGATGGGCGCCGTGTCCGCGTTGTTCCTGATCGGCTACGGGCTCGCGCGCTTCACGGTGGAGTTCGCGCGCGAACCCGACGACTTCCTCGGCCTGCTTGCGCTCGGCCTGTCGATGGGGCAGTGGCTGTCGCTGCCGATGATCATCGCGGGCATCGCGTTGATGGTCTGGGCGTATCGCCGCCGCGCGGCGAATGTCGTTGCGTGATGTGATGACGATGCACGCGCGATCGACGCGTGCATCGGCCCACGCATTGAAATGAAAAACGCCGGCCTTCGGGCCGGCGTTTTTCATTTCGGACTGCCGCGCGCTGCGTGTTACTTCATCTGCACGGAACCGTTGACGGTGACCGACACGGTGGCCTTGCCGCCTTCGACCGCGATCGGTGCGCTCATTTTTGCGCTGTCCATCGGTGCCGCGGCCATCGCCATCATGCGCGGATACGGCTGCACGTTGCGGCCGCCGCCGACGTTCACGTCGCGGATCGTGTAGCTGCTGTAGCCGAATGCCTTCGCGGCTTCGTCCGCGCGGGCGCGGAACGACTTGATCGCCTCGGTCGTCAGCTTCTGCTCGGCTGCGCGCTGCGCTTCGGGCGACAGCGAGAACTCGACGTTCGCGACCTGCATCAGGTTCGACAACTGGCCTGCCAGCTTCGACGCCGCGGCGAAATCGCGCGATTCGAGCGCGACTTCGGTACGGCCGCGCCATGCGGAAATCTTGCCGTCGCGATCGGTGCTCGGATAGACGGAGAATGCGCCCGTGTGTGCCGTGACGCCCGATACGCTTTTCGCTTGCGACAGGGCGGCGTCGGCGCGCTGGTTCAACTGCGCGGTGAGGCTGCCCGGATCCTTGGCCTGCTGTTCGTAGAACAGCGTGATGTGGATGATGTCCTGCGGCACGTCGGCGCTGGCTTGCGACGACAGCGACAGCACGCCTGCCGGCTCCGGAAAGTGCGGGTTCGCGGCCTGCGCGTGCGCGGCGGGTGACGCGAGCGTCAGCGCGACGGGAACGGCGGCGGCAAGGGCGAGCGACAGCGCGAGTGCGGATTTCTTGGTCATTGTTGGACTCCTTGTGCGAGGGCGCGCACGCGGATCACGCGTGCGCGACGCGGGCGTACCGCGCGACGAAAAAACGACGGCCGGCTTGATCGGCCGGCAGCGGTTGCTTAGGCCGCGCGAAAGTGTCGCGAGTTCCGTGGCGGCGGCGCGTACTGACCAGATTTGACGTTTGGCGTGCGCCTACTTCATCAGCTTTTCGGTGATGAACCGCCATTCGGCGCGCGTGACGGGCGTGATCGACAGCCGGTTGCCGCGTGCGAGCACGCGCATGTCGGCGAGTTCGTCGTGTTCGCGCAGCGCGGCGAGCGGCACGAGCGGCGATTTTTTCACGTAGCGCACGTCGACGAGCAGCCAGCGCGGCGCTTCCCGGGTCGACTTCGGATCGTAATAGGGGCTTTTCGGATCGAACTGCGTGGGGTCGGGGTAGGGCGTCGACGACACTTCGGCGAGGCCCGCGATGCCCGGCTCGGGGCAGCTCGAGTGATAGAACAGCACGCCGTCGCCGATCTTCATCGTGTCGCGCATGAAATTGCGCGCCTGATAATTGCGCACGCCGGTCCACGGCAGCGAGCGCTGCGGTGCGTTGGCGAGATCGTCGATGCTTGCTTCGTCCGGTTCGGACTTCATCAGCCAGTATTGCATGGATCGTGATCGACGCAGAAAGAGGCTGCTACAAAAGAAAACGGCACCGGGCTTCGCCCGATGCCGTTGGATAGGCCCCCGCCTTGGCCGCTAGGCCGGCATCCTGAACCTGAGGTTCAGAATTGGTCGCAGTTAGCAGCACTTCGGGTACATCAGACAGAGTGACGCGCGCGCCCGTGCTACAAATTTCCGCAACCGTGCACATGGCATTGGTTCAAGGAATATATGACCTTGGCGAACCAGGCAGGGAAGCTGACTGAACTGTGATTCGATGCGCCAATTTGACCACCGTTGATCGCCGAGATCAAGGGGAATCGACGCATCGATTAAAACGTTACTGCGTCTCGTGCTGTGCGAGCACCGCGCCGAGCTGTTCGTTCATCTGGTGCATTGTACGACGGATTTCCTCCGCCGGAAATGCTTCACCGTGCCGCACGCTCGTTTGCAGCCGCAGCAATTCGGAAGCGAGCGACAGCGCCGCCATCACGGCGATGCGATCGGTGCCGCGTACCGAGCTGTTCGAGCGGATTTTCGACATTTCGGCGTCGACGCGCGCGACCGCTTCGAGCAGTGCCGCTTCGGTCTCGGCCGAGCAGGCGAGCCGATAGGCCTGACCGAGAATCGAGACTTCGATCTGCTTGGTGCTCATGCATGTTCTCCGTGGCTGGCCGCGTCATCGCCATCCGTACGCGCCTGCGCATCCAGCAGGTCGAGCTGGTTGTCGGCTTGCTCCGCACTTTTCGAGCGCGGGAGCTTTTCGAGAATCGCGTTCAGTTTCACCTGGGCGTCGTCGATCTTTGCCGACAGCGTGTCGCGCTCGGCCGCGAGCGCATTGCGTTCGTCGCGCAGTTGCGCGAGTTCCGCGCGGACCGTGTCCGCGTCCGCGCGCAATTGCGCGACCTGCTCCTCGAGCGCGAGCCGTTCCGAGTGATAGCGCTTGTTCAGCGAAATCAGACGGCCAATATTTTGAGATAGGGTTTCGAGTTCGTTGAGCATTTGCTGCGTCCTCTAAAGACCCAGCATTTTAGCGCGGAATAACGCGCAAACCGACATCTGTAACGTTTCCAGTCGTAACACCCCTGCTTCTTGCCGCGAATCAGCGCGTCACGTGCGTGTCCGGATGCTTCCTTGACGCTCGTGCGACCCGCTCCTAAACTGGCGCCGCCTCGGTGCTCGCGCGTGCAACGCGCGGTTAAACGGGAAGCAGGGCGCGGGCTCCGCCAGGACGCCGCCAACCTGCGCTGCCCCCGCAACGGTAAGCGGCCGCGTTGCATGACGCAGGCCGGCTCGGGCGCGTTCCGCATGCACGTTTCGCATGCGGACGCGGGCCACTGCGCGTCTTCGCGCGGGAAGGCGAGCCGGACCGCCGCCAGCCCGGATACCGGCCGAGGCGGGGAGCCCGCACGGGCTTCGTGACGCGCGGCCTGCGGGGAAGCGGGGCGCGCAGTGCTTCACGGGATTGATCTTCGATGCTGACCCCAATCGTCGGCGGCGCCGATTTCTGCCATCTTGATGACGTTCTCGAACCGGGCGACCACCGGAAGGTCGCCGCGCGCGTCGACCACCTGACCGCAAGGACCACGAGCTTGGGTATGCCTGCAACACGCTGCACTGCGCCGATGTCGCGCCCGGCCCGCAGCGGTAGCGCACCGATGCGCGCAGCATCGGCCGTCGCGCGGAGGGCCGCATGAGCGCCGCGCGCGCTACCGCGATCTGGGCCGCATTGGCCGCGGCGGTCGCGTTGCTGTTCGTCGCGTCGCTGTCGATCGGCAGCGTGCCGATGTCGCCGTGGCAGGCGCTCGCGTCGCTCGTGCCGCATGGCGGCGACGCGCTGTTCGCCGACATCGTCCGCACGCTGCGCCTGCCGCGCGCGCTCGCGGGCTTCGCGTGCGGTGCGCTGCTCGCGCTGGCCGGCTCGTTGTTGCAGGTGCTGCTGCGCAACCCGCTCGCCGATCCGTACGTGCTCGGCGTGTCCGGCGGCGCGGCCGGCTTCGCGCTCGTCGCGATGATCGCGGGCGGCGCATGGTGGCTCGTCGATGTGTCGGCGTTCGCCGGCTCGCTCGTGTCGGTCGCGCTCGTGCTCGGACTCGCGCGCCGCGAGCTGGGGCGTGGCGAGTCGCGCGATGCGTCGCCGCGGCTGCTGCTCACGGGCGTCGTGATCGCGGCGGGGTGGGGCGCGCTCGTCACGCTGCTGCTGTCGCTCGCGCCCGATGCGCGGCTGCGCGGCATCATCTTCTGGCTGACGGGCGACCTGAACGGCGTGAGCACACCGTGGTTCGCGTGGGGCGCGCTGCTGCTGGCCGCGTGCATCGCACTGCCGGCCGCGCCGCAACTGAACGTGCTGCTGCGCGGCGATGCGACGGCGTTCGCGCTCGGCGTGCCCGTCGCGCGCCTGCGTGTGCGGATCTATCTCGTCGCGTCGCTGGCCGCCGCGGCCGCAGTGACGACCGCCGGCACGATCGGCTTCGTCGGCCTCGTCGTGCCGCACGCGCTGCGGCTCGCATTCGGCAACGACCAGCGGATGTTGCTGCCGGCCGCGATGCTCGCGGGCGGAGGTGGCGTGATGGCCGCCGACCTGCTCGCACGCACCGCGATCGCGCCCGCGCAACTGCCGGTCGGCGTGATGACCGCGTTGATTGGCGTGCCGGTGTTCCTGTGGATGTTGCTCAGGAGGCCGATGCGATGACCCGTGCCGCATTGCGCGCCACCGGCGACGAGATGAGCTGCGCGGCCGTCGGCCTGACGCTGAAGGCTGGCGCGCGCACGCTGCTCGACGGCTTCACGCAGGCGTTCCGTCCGGGCGAGATCTGGTGCGTCGCGGGGCCGAACGGCGCAGGCAAGACGACGCTGCTGGCGACCCTCGCGGGGCTGCAGCCGCCGGCCGGCGGACACGTCGAGATCGACGGCCGGCCGCTTTCCGCATGGCCGCCCGCGCAGCTCGCGCAGCGCCGCGCGCTGATGCCGCAGCAACTGCACGACGCATTCAGCGCGACCGTGTTCGATACGGTCTTGCTCAACCGCTTTCCGTATCTCTGCGGCTGGGGCTGGGAGCGTGACGGCGACCGCGCGGCCGCGCGCGACGCGCTGGCGACCTTCGACCTGACCGCGCTTGCGTCGCGCGACGTGCTGTCGCTGTCGGGCGGCGAGCGGCAGCGCGTCGCGCTGGCCGCGACGCTGTGCCAGGACGCGCCGTTGATGCTGCTCGACGAACCGCTCGCGCATCTCGACCTCCATCACCAGATCGATTGCCTGACTGCGCTGGCCGCCTGGCTCGACGCGGGCCCGCGCGCGGTGCTGTTCTCGTGCCATGATCTGAATCTCGCGCGGCGTTTCGCGACGCATGCGCTGTTGCTCGACGGCCGTGGCCACGCGTGGGCCGGCCCCGTGCACGACGTGCTGACGCCCGAGCGCGCGAGCGACGCGTTCGGTTATCCGCTCGTGCTGATCCGCGAGAACGGCCGCGATGCGCTGCTGCCGGCGTGGCCCGAGCGACAATGACGTTTCCTTTTCCGATGCGCGGTGCACGCCGCGCCCACGACACGGCTTCCCGATGACGACCCCGACCCACTTCCCGCCCGCGATCGCACCGCTCGACGATGCGCTGCGCAAGCGCCTGCAGCATGTGATCGACCACAAGACCAAGCCGCCCGGCAGCCTCGGCCAGCTCGAGGCGGTCGCGCTGCAGGTCGGCCTGATCCAGCACACCGAGCGGCCGGTCGTGCAGCGTCCCGTGATGATCGTGTTCGCCGGCGACCACGGGATTGCCGCCGAAGGCGTGAGCCCCTATCCGCAAGCGGTGACCGCGCAGATGGTCGCGAACTTCCTCGCCGGCGGCGCGGCAATCAACGCGTTCTCGGGCGTCGCGCAGAGCACGCTCGAGATCGTCGATGCGGGCGTCGCGTCGCCGCTGCCGCTGTCCGATCGCCTGGTGTCGCTGCCGGTCGCGCGCGGCACGCGCAACTTCGCGACGGAACCTGCGATGACGCGCGACGAGGCGATGACGGCGCTCGCGGCCGGCGCGGCGCGCGTGCGCCTGCACGCGTCGCTCGGCACGAACGTGATCGGCTTCGGCGAGATGGGGATCGCGAACACGTCGTCGGCCGCGTGCCTGATGAGCCGCCTGCTCGGCGTGCCGATCGATGCGTGTGTCGGGCGCGGCACGGGCCTCGACGACCAGGGCCTCGCGCACAAGCGCGCGGTGCTCGGCCGTGCGCTCGTCAAGCACTCGCACGCGATCGCGCCGCTCGACGTGCTCGCGACGTTCGGCGGCTTCGAGATCGCGATGATGACGGGCGCGTATCTCGCGGCCGCGAGCGAACGGATGACGATCCTCGTCGACGGCTTCATCGCGACGGCCGCATTGCTCGTCGCCGAGCGCATCGCGCCCGGCGTGCGCGACTACTGCGTGTTCTCGCATACGTCGCACGAGGCCGGGCACCGGCGCATGCTCGAGCATTTCGGCGCGAAACCGCTGCTCGCGCTCGACCTGCGGCTCGGCGAAGGCACGGGCGCGGCGCTCGCGCTGCCGCTCGTGCGTGCGGCTGCTGCGTTCCTCACGGAAATGGCGAGCTTCGAATCTGCCGGTGTCGACGATCGTGACGCCTGATCGCGCGCGCGGCGTGCGGGCCGAACTGCGCTACTTCTTCGTCGCGCTCGGCTACTTCACGCGCGTGCCCGTGCCGCGCGCGATCGGCTACGCGGCCGGCGATCTCGACCAGGCCGCGCGATATTTCCCGCTCGTCGGCGCATGCGTCGGCGCGTGGGGCGCGCTCGTGTATCTGGTCGCGCTGCGCGCGCTGCCCGTGTCGATTGCGGTCGGGCTGTCGATGGCCGCGACGCTGCTCGCAACGGGGGCCTTCCACGAGGACGGCCTCGCCGACAGCTGCGATGCGTTCGGCGGCGGCTATACGCGCGACGACGTGCTGCGCATCATGCACGACTCGCGGATCGGCACGTTCGGTGCGGTCGCGCTCGTGATCGCGCTCGGCGTGAAATGGCAGGCGCTTGCGTCGATGCTGCCGTTGCGTGCCGCATGGACGATGATCGCCGCGCACGCGGCGAGCCGCGCGGCGGCCGTGAGCCTGCTGATGACGCTCGACTACGTGCGGCCCGAAGGCAAGGCGAAACCGGTCGCGCAACGGATGGGGGCGCGCGCGGCGTGTGTCGCCGCGCTGTTCGGATTGCCGTGGCTGTTCTGGCCCGACTGGCGCATGGGCGTCGCCGCCTGCGTGGCGCTCGTGCTCGTGCGCGCGTGGGCAGCCCGCTATTTCGTGAAGCGGATCGGCGGTTATACCGGCGACTGTCTCGGCTTCACGCAACAACTGTGCGAACTGGCGATCTATCTCGTGGTGCTCGGATGGACGTCGTCCTGATCCGTCATCCGGCCGTCGGTGTCGAGCCGGGCATCTGCTACGGACGCAGCGACGTGCCGCTCGCCGCGCCGGCCGACGCCGGCGCCCAGGCCGTGCGCGCGCATCTGTCGGTACTCGGCGCGCCGCTTCCCGAACAGGTCTGGACGAGCCCGCTGACGCGCTGCGCGTCCGTTGCCGAGCGGCTCGCGCAGGCATGCGGCGTGCCGCTGCAACGCGAGGCGGACTGGCAGGAAATGGATTTCGGCGCGTGGGAAATGCGGCGCTGGGACGATATCGATCGCGCGGCACTCGATGCGTGGGCGGCCGACCTGATGCATGCGTGCGCGCATGGCGGCGAAAGCGTCGCGCGGTTCGCTGCCCGGGTCGCCCGGCAGGCCGATGCCGTCGCGCAGTTCGACCGGCCGCAATGGGCGGTCACGCATGCGGGCGTGATCCGCGTGTTCGCGGCGCATGTACTGTGCGTGCCGCTCGATACGCTGTTGTCGCGGCCGGTGCCGACCGGTGGTGTCGTCTGGCTGCGCGCGGATGCCGCCACGGGAACGTGGGAAGTGGTGCACTGGGACGAATAGGCGCACCGGCGTCCGCATCTGAACGACGCGGCGCGCGGTCGATCTGTCTCAAACACCGATGCATCGGGTTCTGATGCGCGACGAGCGCTCAAGCCGCCGGAACTCAGCGCGCCGGCCGCCGCCCACGGGCGGCTTCGAGATCCTCGCACAGCGCGGCCGCGCCCTGCGCGATCCGCGGCGACGGCCGCGTCAGCAGATCGCCGTCGATCGCGAACAGGTTGTTGCGCGCCACCGCCGTCAGCGCGGGCCACGTGCGCCAGCGCGCGAGGCTCGGCAAAGGTTCGTCCGTACGCGACGCACCCGCGCTCGTCGTGACGATCGCTTCCGGATTGGCCGCGAGCACGGCCTCGTCGGTGACGGTCGGCACGAGCGGCCTGAGCGAGGCGAACACGTTGCGGCCGCCGCACAGCTCGATCACGTCGTTGATCAGGTGCGCGCCATTGAGCGTCATCAGCGGCCGGTCCCAGACCTGGAAGAACATCGTGACGGGCGCCCGCGCCGCATAACGTGCGCGCAGCGCCGCGATGTCGCGCGTATAGGTGGCCGCGGCCGTATCGGCGGCCGGTTGCGTGCCGAGCAGCGTGCCGAGCCGGCGCAGCGACGACGATACGTCGTCGAGGTGCTTCGGTTCGCTGAAGAACAGCGGGATATGCAATGCGCGCAGCGCGTCGGTCTGCCGCTCGGCGTTGCCGTGCCGCCAGACGACGATCAGGTCGGGCTTCAGCGCGGCGATCCGCTCGAGATCGAGCGCCTTGTTGTCGCCGACGCGCGGTATCGCCCGCGCGGCGGGCGGATAGTCGCTGTACGTGACCGTGCCGACGAGCTTCGCGCCGCCGCCGGCCGCGTAGACGAGCTCGGTCGCGTGCGGCGCGAGGCTGATCACGCGCTGCGCGGGTGCGGGCAGCGTGACGGTATTGCCGGCGTCGTCGCGCGTCGTGACGTCGGCGTGGACGAGCGGTGCGTGAGCAAGTGCGGTCAGCATCGCGACCGGTGTCAGCCGGCGCAACAGGCGCGCAATCATGCGGATTCCCGTTGCAGCAGCGGCACGCAGTGCGCGAGTGCGTCGCCGAGGCGCTGCCATTCGGCTTCGCTGCCCGGCAGGCCGACGCGTACGCTCGACGGTGTCGGGAAGTACCGCGTCCAGATTCCGCGTGCCGCGAGTGCCGCATGCAGTGCCGCT
>NZ_LDVA01000198.1:0-601 GCF_050768715.1 Burkholderia sp. ZZQ-2
CCGGGCCCCGCGACGAGCGGCGTGAAGTTCATCGCGCCGCCCTCCGGCGACCTGCAGTACGACACGTTCTACAACGGCATGCAGAACATGATCGGCACGATCCACTGGCGTACCGACGGGCGCACCTACGACCTGTCGGTGTCGATGCCCGTGCCGTTCGTCGGCCCGTTCTCCTATCGCAGCGAAGGCCGCATCGACGCGTTCGGCGTCGCGCCCGACCGTTATGTCGAGAAGCGCGGCAAGCGTCCGGAAGACATCGCGATCTTCAATCGCGAGATCCGGCAGGTCGTGTTCACGCGCACGCCGAACAACGCACCGTTGCCCGACGGCATACAGGACCGCTTCAGCATGCTGATGCAGCTGTCGGGGCTCGTGCGCGGCAATCCGTCTGCGTACAAGCCGGGCGTCACGCAGCAGTTCTTCGTGATCGACAACAACAGCGGCGAGACCTGGCCGATCACCGTGATCGGCGACGAGCAGGTGCAGACGCAGGCCGGCATCATCGGCGCGCGGCACTTCATGCGCCTGCCGCGGCGCGACGGCGACACGCGCCGCATCGACATGTGGCTCGCACCGTCGCTCGGCTGGCTGCCCGCGCGGC
>NZ_LDVA01000199.1:0-269 GCF_050768715.1 Burkholderia sp. ZZQ-2
ATCAGCACAGAGCCTTCCCCCACTGCCGAGGATCACGACAACCTCGGCACGGAAGACAACAAGGGAAATCCGCCGACCGTGCCACCCACCACCACCAACGAAGACGACGACGACAGCGAATCGACCGTTCGGGCCGAACAGCCCCACCAAGACTGAGAGACGACGGCAGCTTCCAGTGAGGGCTGACTTCCTCTCCGGACCAGTGGTACTGCAGCACTGAGAAAGGACGAGCGCAGGTGGGACAGTTCATCTACGAAAACGGGCCGAAG
>NZ_LDVA01000200.1:0-1847 GCF_050768715.1 Burkholderia sp. ZZQ-2
GATCAGGGCCGCGATCGCGCACGCGAGCGCCGCGCCGAACAACAGGCTGCCGGCCGCATCCACGCGCTTCGCGTGCGGATCGCGCGACTCGTCGATCGCGACGCGCGCGCCGGCCGCGAGCAGCATGCAGACGGGCAGGTTCAGCAGGAACACCCAGCGCCACCCGATCCATTGCGTGATCGCGCCGCCGACGAGCGGCGCGACGGCCGTCGCGATCCCCATGCACATGCCCCAGATCGCCCACGCGCGCGCCCGCTCGCGCCCCTCCGGAAAACGGTTCGCGATCACGGCGAGCGCGGCCGTCAGCAACAGCGCGGCGCCGCCGCCCTTCACCGCACGCGCGGCGATCAGCCAGCCGGCCGACGGCGCGACGCCGCAGCCGAGCGACGCGAGAAAGAACAGCGCGAGCCCCGCGCCGAGCATCCGCTTGCGCCCGAAGCGGTCGGCGAGCCCGCCGGCCGGCAGCAGGCAGGCGGCGAACGCGGTCATGTACGCGCTCACGACCCATTCGATATCGGCAAAGCTCGCGTGGAAACTGCGCGCGATGCTCGGCAGCGACACGGCGACGACGTTCGTGTCGAGCACGATCAGCGAGCAGGTCGCGGACGCGACGGCGAGCGTCGCGGCGGCGGGCATGCGGCCGCCCGTGCGCGGGGCGGCAACCGCGCCCGCGCGCGACGCCGGTGAAGACTGGGACATCGGACTCTCCGGAACAGATTGAACGAACCGTATGCTAGGCTTGCCCGGTATTGCCCGTCATTGACACTCAGACGCTTTTTTATTGACGAAAACTGCAATCATGGATCGGCTCGAATTCCGTCACGTGCGCGCGTTCCTGAGCGTCGCGCAGCACCTGCACTTCGCCCGCGCGGCCGAGGCGCTCGACATGGCGCCGCCCGCGCTCACGCGGCAGATCCAGGAAGCCGAACGCGTACTCGGCGTGCGTCTCTTTCACCGGTCGCGCCGCGCGGTCACGCTGAGCGCGGCCGGCGAGGCCTATCTCGCCGAAGCGCGCGCCGCGGTCGAACACCTGCAGCGCGGCCGCGAACTCGCGGCGCTGGCCGAGCGCGGCGAGCTCGGCCGGATCGAGATCGGCTACGTGTCGTCGGCCGTCTATTCGGGCACGCTGCAGCGCACGGTCGGCGCGTTTCGCGACGCGCACCCGCGCATCGAACTGAACCTGCGCGAAGTGCCGATGGACGACGTCGCGAACCAGCTCGACACCGGCCGCCTCGACCTCGCGTACGTCCGCCCGCCGCTGCCGCTGCCCGGCGGCCTGCGGATCATCACGCTGCAACGCGACGTGTTCGTCGCGGCCGTGCCGGCCGGGTCGCGCTACGCGTCGATGGCCGCCGTTCGCGCGGCCGACCTCGCCGACGCGCGCTTCGCGGTGCCCGAACAGGAGCGCGGCACGCTCGAAGTCGCGCGCCGCGGCCACTTCGCGCCGCTGGTCGCCGCCCGCCCGGGCGGCTTGCTCGCGGTGCTTGCGTGCGTGTCCGTGAACGGCTGGGTCGCGGTGATTCCCGATGCGCTCGCCGGCTGCGTGTCGCTGCCGGGTGTCGTGTACCGGCCGATCGCCGGCAAGCCGATCACGTCGGAACTCGCACTCGCGCACCGGCGCTTCGAAAAGGCGCCGGCGGTGCGCGCGTTCCTGCGGACGGTTCCGTCGGCCGCGCAAGACGCTGGATGAAACGCCCGCGTGCGGCGACGGCGGCGATGGCGGCCGCCGCGGCGCGAATATGCATTGCACGATTCGATGTTTGTCGGCTGGAAACCGATTCCGTAACCTGCCCGGCAACCGCGCCACCTGCGCGCGGGTAACCGAGGACACTCCGCCGATGAACCCA
>NZ_LDVA01000201.1:0-3218 GCF_050768715.1 Burkholderia sp. ZZQ-2
GCCGCGGCTTCATGAGCGGCGGCCGGCGCGGCCGGCGCCGTGCCGTGCGCGACGCGGATCTGGCTTTCGTCGATCACGAAGCAGCACACGGCGACGATGTCGTCGGACGGCACGTCCGATTCGACCCACAGCGTCAGGTCGGCGCCCGCTTGCTCGCGGCCCACGATCCGGCCGAGGTTGCCGAGTTCTTCGGTCAGCAGCTCCTGGTCCTTCGCGTCGACGCCCACGAGCGTGATCTTCAGGTGCGGGCCGCCTTCGTCCGCGCCGGCATCGGCTGCCGGATGCGCAGCCGCGACGGCCTGCTCGACCACGTGGTCGGGCGCGCGATCGTCGCCGGCGGCCGTCTCTGCGGCCGGCGCGACCGGTTCGGCGACAGCGGCGACCGGCGCGGCAGCGGCAGCCGGCGCATCCGCCCCGCTCTCGGCCTTCAGCCGCTCGAGCTTCGCGCAGATCGTCGCGGCGGCGGCTGCGTCCGGTTCGGCGCTCGCACGGTAGTCGACGAGCTGGTCGGACAGCACGTCCTTGGTCTCGAGGAACGCGTCGACCATTTCCTTGGTCAGCGTCAGCTCATGGTTGCGTGCGCGGTCGAGCAGCGATTCGAGGATGTGCGTCGTATCGGTCAGCGCGGAAAAGCCGAACGTCGCGGCGCCGCCCTTGATCGAATGCGCGGCACGGAAGATCGCGGCCAGATCCTCGGGGTCGGGCGAACCGACGTCGAGATTCAGCAGCAACTGCTCCATCTGCGCGAGCAGCTCGTCCGCTTCGTCGAAAAATGTCTGGTAGAACTGAGTGATGTCGAGAGTCATGCCCGGTCCCGGGTTGAATGCGTCGCGTGAATGTCAGGAGGCGGCCGGTTCGGACAGCGTCGCGACCAGGTCGACCAGCACGGCGGGGTCGATCGGCTTCTCGATCCAGCCGGTCGCGCCCGCGTCGCGCGCGGCGTCCTTGAATGCGTCGCTGCCTTCGGTCGTCAGCACGAGGATCGGCGTTTCCGTATAGGCGGTCAGCTTGCGCAGCGCGGCGATCACTTCGAGCCCGCTCTTGCGCGGCATGTTCTGGTCGGTCAGCACCAGGTCGTACGGCACGGTGGCCGCCAGGTCGAAGCCGGCCTCGCCGTCCGGCGCCACCGTCACGTCGTAGCCGGCCTGCGCCAGCGTCGCCTGGAGCAGCGCACGCATGGTCGCGGAGTCGTCGATGGCGAGAATGGTTCGGATCATGTCTGTCTCGGAATCTTTTAAGCGTCAGGGTTTCGGCACGGCGACGGCGGACGCCGCGAGCGCCGGCCGCGCGGCCGGCGCCGGGCCGGCCAGCTGCTGCGCGAGCTGCTGCGAGCCGGCCGCATCGGCCGACAGCGTCGTGGTCGTCGCATCGTCGCGCATCAGCGCCTCTTCGGATTTGCGGTTCAGCACGATCACGCTGATCCGGCGGTTTTCCGGATCGAGCGGGTCGGCCTTGTTCAGGTTCTGCGTCGACGCGAGGCCGAGCACCCGCAGCACCTTCGCCTCGTCCATGCCGCCGGAGATCAGCTCGCGGCGCGACGCATTCGCGCGGTCGGCCGACAGTTCCCAGTTGCTGTAGCCGCCCTCGCCGCCCGCGTACGGCACGGCGTCGGTATGGCCCTGGACGATGATCCGGTTCGGCACGTCGTTCAGCGTCTTGCCGATCTCGCGCAGGATGTCGCGCATGTACGGCTCGACGTTGTCGCTCGACATCGCGAACATCGGCCGCTTCTGCGAATCGACGATCTCGATGCGCAGCCCCATCAGCGTCGAATCGATGCGGATCTGCTGCTTGAACTGGCGCAGCGTCGGGTTGGCCTCGATCGCGGCCATCAGCTTGATCTGCAGGTCGTGCAGGCGCGCCTGCTCGAGCCGGTCCTGCGCACCCTGCGCCTGCGACCGGGAATTCTCGTCGCCCGCTTTCGCGAGGCGCTCGGCGAGCTGCGTCATGCCGTCGGTGCGGCGCAGCGTGCCGGCGTCGACGCTCGACAGGTCGCGGCCGCCGCCGTTGATGATGCTGGAATCCTGCGAGCTGCGGTCGCCGCTGCCGAACAGCGCGGCCTTCAGCGGCGTGTTGAAGTATTCGGCGATCCCCTTCAGCTGCACCGGCGTGACCGAGCTCAGCAGCCACATCAGCAGGAAGAACGCCATCATCGCGGTCATGAAGTCCGCGTACGCGAGCTTCCATGCGCCGCCGTGGTGGCCCTTCTTCGCCGGGGCCACCCGCTTGACGACGATTGCGCGATCCTTGCTCTTGCTCATCGGGGGCTCCGCGTCACTTCGCCTTCACGCGGCGCACGTGCTCTTCGAGCTCGGAAAACGACGGGCGCTCGGTCGAGAACAGCACCTTGCGGCCGAACTCGACCGCGATCGCCGGCGCATAGCCGTTCAGCGTCGCGAGGATCGTCACCTTGATGCACTGGAACATCTTGGTCGACTCGGCGACGCGCTGCTCCGCGAGGCTCGCGAGCGGCCCGATCAGCCCGTACGACAGCAGGATCCCGAGGAACGTGCCGACCAGCGCCTGCGCGATCATCGCGCCGAGCACCGCGGGCGGCTTGTCGGCGGACGCCATCGTGTGCACGACGCCCATCACGGCCGCGACGATGCCGAACGCCGGCATCGCGTCGCCGACGCGCATCAACGCATGCGCGGGGCCTTCGCCTTCCGCGTGGTGCGTCTCGATCTCCTCGTCCATCAGGCTCTCGATCTCGAACGCGTTCATGTTGCCGCCCACCATCAGGCGCAGGTAGTCGGTCAGGAATTCGACGATGTGGTGATCGGCGAGGATCTTCGGGTATTGCGTGAAGATCGGGCTCTTTTCCGGATCGTCGATGTCGGCCTCGAGCGTGAGCGTGCCTTCCTTGCGTGCCTTCGCGAGCAGCACGTAAAGAAGCGCCATCAGCTCCATGTAGACATCCTTCGTGTATTTCGAGCCCTTGAAGAGCGTCGGCAGCACGCGCAGCGTCGCCTTGATGGTCTTGCCGCCGTTGCCGAGGATGAATGCGCCGACGCCGGCACCCACGATCATCAGGATCTCGACGGGCTGGATCAACGCGCCCAGATGCCCGCCTGCCAGCGCATAACCGCCGAAGACGGACAACAGCGTCACGAGTGTTCCCACGATAATCAGCACTGCCTGTCCCTCACGAATGACCGGCGGGGAGACCGCCGTTAAACAGGTTTACGGCAGTCGGCAGGAAAACTTTCGCGGCCGCC